>JAUWSZ010000400.1 GCA_030609865.1 bacterium
ACCAAAACAACAAAAAAGAGGGAATACGGAACCCCCATGCTCCCCCAAAAGAAATGCACAGAATCCTCTCATCCGATTGCCGTGCCTGCTCTGACCACGAATGAGATTCTCGACCGAATCCATCCTCCCTGCCATGGGCTGCACCCGGTCATTCGCTTTGTCTTTCAGTCCGAGGGGAAGCGCCTTCGCCCTCGCCTCCTTTGTCTGTCTGCCCGTTTGTTCAGCGACTCAACACCGCACCTTGCAGAGGCTTCGACCCTTGTGGAGGCCCTCCACAACGGGACGCTTCTTCATGACGACGTCATGGATCGTGCCAGAGTCCGGCGCCATCGGCCCACCGTCAACCGGCTCTGGGGGGATGGCGTCGCCATCCTTGCAGGCGATTTTCTCCTGGCCTCGGTCATGGATCTTGCCCTCAGGACGGGAAATGCCTCCATTCCCCCCCTTGCCGTGGAAACCCTGATACAGCTCGTAGAAGGTCAGATGATGGAACTCCAGAATCAGGGCGACCTCACTCTCACCGAACGGACCGGCATGCAGATCATCGAGAAAAAGACCGCCTCTCTGTTTGCCATGGCCTGTAAGCTGGGATGTCTCCTGGGTCGCGGCAATCCCGAACAGGTTCTCGCCCTCGAATCCTTCGGTTTGCAGCTCGGCATCGCCTATCAGTTGCTCGACGATATCCAGGACTACATCTCCAACCAGACGCACACGGGAAAAGAACCGGGCCGCGATCTGGCCGAGGGAAAGGTAACCCTGCCCGTGCTGGTTGCCTTCCGGCAGGCAGCCACGAAAGACAAGAAAAGGATCCGCCAGATCTTCTCAGATTCCCAACGTGAGAAGTGCCTCAGAGAGCTAACGACTCTCGTGGAAGACCATGGCGGCTTCTCCTACACCCTTCGGGAAGCGAAAAAATGCGTGGAAAAGGCCGTCTCTGCTCTCCACCGCGTTCCTGCCTGTGAAGAAAGGGCCGATATCGAGCAGGCAGCCTGGGGGATGCTGAGGGAAAATACCCCGCACAGAACCATGGAGGCATCCAACTCCTAACCGAGAGAAAGGACAAGGGTCCCCGGATGGAGAACCGAAATCAATCGACCAGACTTCTCTTGCTCTTCTTCTTCTTCTGGCTCGCCATTGGCGGATGCGGAAGTGAAGAGGTCACGTCGGAGACAGACCCGACACTCAACCCGGACGAGGTCCCGTCCTGTGAAACCCTCGAGTCCCGTGTCTTTCAGGACCCTTTGACCGGCGGTGTATTTCATTGCCTCTGGTGCAATCGAGAGTGGAAGTGGACGATTCCCGCGGACAGCCAGAGCCTGTTCGTTCTGATCGCCTTCACGTGTGAACGTCTCCGTTCCGAAGCCTTTCTGGAGATACGAAACGCCCAGGGGTCTGTTGTGTGGCAACGAGAAATCAGACCAGGAGATGGCGAGTCCTGCTGCATACGGCATGAAGGCCCAGCGGGTGAGGTCTTGTCCGTTCGCCTTCGTGGAAGCCGAGACTTGCTCCTGGTCAGGGATCTCATCGAGGAATTCCGCGGCAGCGTCTACCTGAAGGTCTTCAACGAGCGAGGCGATTTGGTGGGGGGGCCGTACTTTTGACACTATGCGAGGACACACGCATGACCCGGGACTGCGAAGGCCCCAACATAGACTCGACTCTGCATCTTGCGTACTCGTTCGCCTGCAATCTGTCCTGTGATCACTGTATCTTCCGTTGCGGACCCGACGATCGGCGAACGATGGGCGTCCGACGGGCCAAGGCCTTTATCGACCAGGCGGGTCAGGCCGGAATACGGACGATTGTGTTCACCGGCGGGGAACCCCTCCTCCATCCTCGGGCACTCCGGAGCTTGATCTACCACGCTGCCGAGCAAGGCATGAAAAGCGCCTTGATCACGAATGCGGCCTGGGCGTCCTCCGGGATCGAGACGAAGGAGTGCCTTGCTGATCTGAAGGAAATCGGCCTTGCGTCCATCACCCTGAGCACGGATCGATACCACCTGCTCGAGGTCCCCTTAGAGAAACTCCAAAACGCCCTCGACGCATCAAGAGAAATCGGCCTCCGAGCAACAGTCAAGATTGCCCGTTTAGGTCACGATCCCGTTGCAGAAGGCCTCTACCGGTCACTGAAGAGCAACTCAACAAGCGTACTCGTCCAGGAGATTTCTCCCCTGGGCAGAGCCACGGCCCTCCGCTCGGCAGTGAAGCTCAAGTCCGCGACGAGCTTCGCAGGGCCCGGGTGCTTTACACCCCCCGTCTTGCTCCCGGACGGAAACCTCCTGACCTGCTGCAACCTTCCGGCACGGGACATGAGACCGACAGACTATCCTTTCGTCTTGGGCAGCGTCGAAAAGGAATCTCTGGGCTCCCTCCTGGACAGGCGCTCCCGGGATCCCATCCTGACGGTCTTGCGTTCCAAAGGCCCCAGCACCCTGGCCGCTCTCCTGGCGCGAAGGGAGCCCGCAGTCGAGAAGGCTGGCCAAATTCCATACCACAGCGGTTGCGATCTCTGTTTCCACCTCTTCTGCAAACTGCGGGACAAGCGCCTGTTGTATGCAACACTCGAAAAACAGACGGACACGCAACACGAGAGCCTTGGAGCTTCTTTATGAGAGCAAGCTCATACATCATTCCCATTCCTCTGCCCGACACGGACATGGCCTTGTTGTTTCACGGTTTTTCCGGTGCCGTGGACCTCGTCTCCTCCCGCATCGCAGAGCTACTTACAGATCGGGATGCTTCGAATGGGAGCATCCAGAAGTCCCTGTCCTCGGACACATTGTTTCATCTCACAACAAGAGGATACCTGACGGAGAAAACACCGGAAGCTGAGCAGATGTATGTGGTAGAGCTTGGCAGACGTGTCCATGCGGTCATGAGGAAGCACGCCTCGCCCGGCTTTCTGGTCGTTCCAACCTATTCATGCAATCTTCGCTGCACGTATTGTTACGAGAAGGGCCTTCAGAGAAGAGGCTCGTCCTGGCTGGAGAAGCGCATGTCCGAGGAGATGATAGAGGCTGCCCTCGAGGCCATGGAGACGTTAGACCGACCACAGCGTCGCCAGAGATGTATGACCCTCTATGTGGGTGAACCCCTGCAGAAATCCAACGAGACATTGATCCGCCATCTGCACGAAAAGGCCTGCGCGAGGGGGTTTCGACAGTTTTCCGCGATCACGAATGCAGTTGACTTGGACCACTACACGGACATCCTGGGAACAGACAGGGGGATTTCTTTCCTGCAAATCACGATCGACGGCCCCCCTCCCGTCCACGATGGCCGCCGATTTCTTCCGGGAGGGAGGGGAACGTTCAAACGCATCGTCCGGAACATCGACATGGCAATGAAACAAGGGGCCCGGATATCGGTGCGGATCAACGTGGACCGCAAGAACGCCAACCACGTGAAATGGCTCAAAAACTTCTTTCAAGAAAGAGAATGGACCCAAAGCCCCCTGTTTCGTGCCTACTGCTCGCCGGTTCATGGAAGCATCTGCGGCAAACGTGGTGGTGACAGTTTTGCCTCTCACCTGGAAATGCGGCAAGCCATCCGTGGGAAGGGCGGCACGAGCGAAAAACAGGAGGAACCCTCCTTTTTCCAGACAGACCCTCTTACGTATGCAGTCCAGAAGAGGATTCTGGCGCACCTTTCGCAGAAGCAGGATCTTCCGTTCTGGAGGACGGCCTTTTGCGGCAGCAATATGGCCATGTATCTCTTCGATCCCTTCGGTGACATCTATCCCTGCTGGGAAGTGATCGGTCATCCCGAACACCGTATAGGTGTGTACGGACCCGGCTTCCTTGAATTGGACCCGAAAGCTCTCCATCAATGGCACCACCGGAGTGTCGTACAGATTCAAACATGCCGGTCATGCCCCTACCTGTTCTTCTGTGGCGGAGGATGCGAGGCCTTTGCATACAGAGCGACCGGCAACTTGAATCAACCGCACTGTTTTGAGTTCCCCAGGCATTTTCAGAAGGCTGCCCTTAACGCTTACAGGGAGTGGACCGCCCGCCAGGACAACAAAACCCCTCTCACGAGGAGCTGAGAGCGTGGAATCATCGCTGCATCATACGATCCTCACCGAGGGTGCCGCACTGCATCGGGACATCCGGAAGTGGAAGGCACAATGGAGAGAGGACCTTCACGGGCGCAAC
>JAUWSZ010000615.1 GCA_030609865.1 bacterium
AGGGAGCATCTTTAGATAGGTACGGCGCGCATCCCCGTTGGAGATGATGAAAGGGGCGCGGTAGATTTCGCCGGTCTCGGTTTTGATGCCCTGTGCCTTGTCGCCCTCCATGAGGATCTCTTCCACCAGGGTCTTGTACTTCATCTCGCCGCCGTGTTCCGTAATGTACTCGGCCAGGGCATCAGGGATGACCTGGACCCCGCCCATGGGGTGGTAGTAATCCATCAGGAACGTAAAAAAGAGAAGCCCAAAGGATGCGGGGCTGCCCGAATAGCTCATCTGGCACAGAAACCTGTACAGGTCCGGATCGCTCACGTGCTGCTTGAAGTAGTCCTCCATGATAATCGTCAAATTGCGGAAGAACTCCGGGGCGTATTTCACGGCAGAGGAATGCTGCCGATACCAGCCGGGAAACCCTACCAGAGCCTCCTTCCATGGGGTGTACATGGCATTCGGCATCTTCTGGAAGGCGAACATGAAATTGCAGCAGGCTTGCGCGTCTCTTGTGATCCGTTCGATCCCCTCTGATTCGTGGGGGTAGATGTTCTTCAGCTTACGATAGAAGGCCCCCACATCAGCCACGGAGTCGGCACGAAGGAAGAAATCAGGGGACGCGATAGCAAAATTGCTCTTCTTGAACTCCAGCCGATCAAGAAGGCCGAATTTGCGGAACAGGTGAAAGAAGACCCCGCCGTCCTCACAACCCTGAATCCCGCCGTCAAAGGTGTATCCCTTCCGTTTAAAGGAGGTAAAATTGCCGCCCGGCTGTTTGTGCTGCTCGCAGATCAGCACCTTGACACCCTGCTCGGCCAGGTAGGCGCCCGTGATCAGCCCGCCGATTCCCGAGCCGATGATAATCGCGTCGTAGTCGAATTTCTTCTGGTTCGCCATATCACTCTCCGAAGAACTCGTTCATTCTCATGAGCAGGGACACGTCACCCTCGACAGTATATTTCTCTTCCAGGAACATCTGCTGGCCGTCGGCCTTGCCCGTCAGAATGTCCATCCAGACCTCGAAGGGGGCTGCTATCGTCAGATCGGGGCTCTCGGCCTTTCCTGTGACGACATCGAATTCCCCGGCTTCCATCTTGAAATAGCATTCCCCCTCCACGCTGCCGGAGAAAAGGAACTGCATGATGGCCCTGCTGTCTCCTGCCTTTTCCTTGTTGAAACCCAATTTCATCATGGCCGCATAGGTTTCGATCGAGGTGGGTCGGGGGGCAAGCCCCTTCTCTCTGAACTCCAAGGGGGTCACCTTCTCGTCGATACAGGTCTGCCAGTACAGGTTGGCCATGGGAGCCATCGACTCAAAATCCGATATGGGCCGATTGATCCTTTCCATTGTCTCATCCGATATCTTCATCGACTCGACCAGCTCCCGTCCTCCCTGGACCGTCGCCTCGAGCGCATCTTTCACTTTCCCTTCCTTCATCAAGACGTTCATGATTTCAGAGGAAGTCCGGTAGATTTCCGCCACCAGTTTGTCCTTGAAGAGGTAGTTCATGTACGAACTGAGCTCGTCAAAGACCGAGTACTCAGGAAAACCCGCAACAGAGACAGCCACCACAGGCTTCTGGGGATGGCGCCGGGGATGGCGTGTAACCCCATCGCGCAGTTCCAGGAAGGGTTCGGCAACGGGCAGGGTACGTTCGATAAAGGTTTTCAAGAGCGCGTTCACGGTGTAATGGTACAGGGGCGTTGCCATCACAATGAGGTCGGATTCCACGTATTTCGGGAAGAGCTCTTTGGACATGTCGTCCTTGTGAATGCACTGGCCCGGGGTCTTGCTCCAGCACGTGAAGCAGCCGATGCAGTAGTTGATCTTCTTCTTCTGCAGGTTCACGACATCCACATCAGCACCTGCCTCTCGCATCCCCTTGATGAGATGATCCAGTACGATTTCCGTTTTGCTCTCTCTTCCGACCCGGGCACTCGAGTTGATGGCCATTACCTTCATGTCTTCCTCCGTGCATTACGTCATGAGGTGTGAGAGAACACACTGCAAGAGTGAATCGTATCTTTGGGAGAGATCACGAAGCGCTCGACGCCCCAAAGGAGGTCTCTATTTCCGGGGGCCGGGTGTCCGACCGCCGTACCATCGAGAGACTCTCGGTGGGACAAACAGATACGCAGTTGCCGCATCCGACGCAATGGTCTAATTTCACCGTGACAACCTCACCGGCCAGACGCAGCGCCTCCATCTGGCAACGATCGAGACAATCACCACACCCCGTGCAGGTCTCTTCATCGATAGCCACCTGGAAGTTCGAAAGGGCCAGCATCGCCTTGACATCTTGCTCTCTGAGCATCTTCAGGAAACCGCAACAGCACCCGCAACAGTTGCAGACAAAGACAAGATTTCCCGCATTGTTGTTGGCGTTGTGAACCAGGCCCGCTCTTTCCGAGTCTTCCAGGATCTGCAGGCACTCTTGTTTGGAAATCCGTTGACCGAACTTGCGGTCCACGACAAAATCGGCGACCTTTCCAAAACTCAGGCACGCACGTTCCGGCACGTCCTCGAGCTTACAGGGATCGTCAAGCAGGTACGCATGATGCCGGCAATAGCACACTGCGGCAGCAAAGGATTCCTCCTTTTCCACCAGTTCGGCCAGCTTTTCGAATGGGAATATTTCCGTACCCGGAGGCAACTCCTTCTGGACCGTGATCGTTCGCGCCGCCGCCTCGGGCATGAACTGCTTCGCCATTTCCGGATCCTTCAGGGTCTCGACCATCAAGCCCTCCAGGGTCTTCCCAAAATCGTGCATCATCCGGGCGGCCTTTCGATCGTGCTCCGTGTCGGTCCCCTTCATCAACTGAAACTCCCAGACCCCGGGAACAAAGGGCGTAAGCGAATACTCCGTCTCACCTGCATCGTTCTTAGCGGTGAAGATCAATCCACTGTCAGCCATGGTTTCCAGAGACGCTACGAGCGCTTGTTCGTCGCGACTCAACTGCTTCGCCAGGGCTCGTGCCAGATGG
>JAUWSZ010000588.1 GCA_030609865.1 bacterium
GCAGTTCGGTACTGTCCGGGGCTCCCTCTCCGATTTGCTTGGGCTCCGTCTCTCCCTCCCCCGAAGTCGCCCGGCGCAAATCTCCGACGGAACCCCGGACAGCACCGAACAACTCGAGCTCTGCAAGCGATATTTCCAAGTCACTTCACTCCCTTTCGCCTTTTGCCTTTGCCCTTTCTCCTCCTAGAGCAACATACTCAGGACCATTACCGAGGCGAGGTTGTTCAGCGAGTGGAAGGCAACCGGGGCAAGAAGATTCCCTGTCCTTTCGTACAGCAGGCCGGTCAGGATGCCGAGGAGGAAGTAGAGCGGTAAGAGCATCACGTTCAAGTGCAGGATTCCGAAGGCGAGCGCACTCCCCACCAGGGCCACGCGAGTTCCCCATCGATCCTTGAGCGCATTGAGGAGACACCCACGGAAATAGGCTTCTTCGAGGACCGGAACCAGGATCCCCATGACCGCCCCGAAGAGAACCCAGTGCCACGTGCCCAGGCCTGCCAACAGGTGGCGTGCGGTACGAATGAACATGACCTGTTGGGAGTTCATCCGCTCGAGCAGGGAGAAGTCGGAATGGGCAAGCCCCGGAAAGACCGTTTCGACGAGAACCCAGCTCACGACGAGCAGTCCCCCGAGGTATGCGCAGAACCAGGTTGCGCCCGACAAGAGATGTCTGAGGGGCCTCGGGCTTTGAAAGCCGACCTCGCGGAATCTCTTCTTGAACTTGACCCGCATGTAGACGGGAAGGATGAGAACGAGGGGCACGGCGAACACCGCCAGGTAGAGCAGCAGGATCCCTGACAGCCGGTGACGGGAAAGGATCGGCAGGTCTCGGATCAACGAGTAGATCATCGGCGCGAGGACGAACTCGAAGAGCAGGCAGAAGGCAAGGATCAGGGCACAATCCGCCAGGGTCCAGCGAGCGACTCGCGTTTCCGTTGACGGTGGCTTGCAGGCCAGTCGCTGGGAAAACACCCCAATGGCAACGATGGGCAACACGAGGGAAACGGCCACGAAGTCCCAGAAGAAGTTCGCGTACACGGCGAAGGGGGTGCCATCGAAAAGGAAGCTGAGCACGGAGAAGAGGAAGTTCTCCGGAAGGTGGTTCTTGATCGGATAAAGGGCGGTGAATCGTGGCGCCAGGATGAACATGCCGGCCAGGAAGAACAGGTAGCCGAGACAGATGAGGGTGGCCGTGGATTGTCGCTCCACAAAGCTTGCGACGATCAGGGCCATGGACATGTATAGGAGTGCGCCGGACACGATCGTTGCCCAGAAGATCGGGCTTGTCAGGATGTCCGGTCGATACACGCCGGTCAGGGAGGCTGCCAGCGAAACCCCGGGGACGAGGAAGAACAGGCCCTTGGCGAGGGCGATCTCCGCGCTCCGGGCAGGAGAAAGGAGGATCGCCAGGATTGTTCGGCTCTGCTTCTCTTCCACGAAGGAGACGGTGAGCAGGTTGAATGTGATGATGTTCAGGCTGATCATGATCAGAAGGGCCATGATCATGCGCTTGAAGTCCTCGGGGGCTTCCACGGAGTCGAGGACCTCTACCGGGCTCGCTGACCCGGTGCTGCCGGTCGGACGGGCCAGGCGGATGTCCAGCGGAACCCGCACGTCGAGGTAGAGAAACGTGTTCTTCACCAGCAGGTCCCTGAGACGCACCAGTTCGGTCTGGGACAGTTCGTCGGAACGGATCTCCACAGCCGGCGCGCGGCCCGCCCGCAGGTCCTGGTCGAACGACTCGGAGAGCAGCCTGAGCAGGACGACCCGGTTCAGCCCCTTCTTCTTCCGGAACGCTTCCGGGGTGTAGACCGATACCCTGGGTTCCTCCCTGTCGACGAAGGACAGAAAATCGGACGGATCCCCTTCCAGAACCAGGATGTTGAATGCATCTCGCTCCAGGATGACGTCCGAGACGCTCACCAGAGACCCCATAGCGAAGAACAGGATCAGGAGGACCCATAGGGCGGGGTTGGCGAGGAAACGCAGGAGTTCCTTGTGGATGAGGATTCGAAGGTAGCGGAAACGAATCAACGGAATTCTCTCCCCGTGAGTCTCAGGAAGACATCCTTCAGCGAAGTCGAATCAGAGTGGATAGAAACGACCTGGCCCAGGCGGATTTTTTCGGCCAGAAGGGCCCTCCCATCCTCATCGTCGAGTCGAATCGAGAGGGTCTCTCGCCCTTCCTGGCCTTCGACCATGACGCGTACCAGAGGTTCCGCGAATCTCGCCTTGAATCCTTCCGGGGTGTCGATCTCCACGGTTCTTCCCTGGTCCAGGATGGCGATGCGGTCGCAGAGCTCCTCGGCCTCATCCATGTTGTGGGTGGTGCAGAAGACCGTCGTGCCGCCCTTGGCCAAGCCCTTCAGCAGGACCCGGATGACCGCCGTGGAGTGGACGTCCAGATTCGCCGTGGGCTCGTCCAGGTAGATCAACTCGGGGAGGTGAAGAATCTCCCTGGCGATGGTAAGCTTCTTCTTCATTCCCTTGGAGAAGTTCATCACCTTTTGATCCCTTTCCCCGATCAACTCCACCGTCTCGAGAACTTCCCGGGCCCTTTCGGTCGGTATGCGGTAGAGCCGGCAGAAGAGAGCAAGATTCTGGTACGCGGTCAACTCCTCGAGGTGATTGTCGAAGTCAGGGACATAGCCGAACCGGCACTTCAGGTCCTCGAACGATTCCCAGAGGCTCCGGCCCCCCAGGAGAACCGTGCCCTCCATCGGACGGATCTGGCCCGTGAGCACCTTGAGCGTGGTGGTTTTGCCCGCGCCGTTCGGGCCGAGAAACCCAAAGATCTCACCCGGCTGCAGGTGAAACGAGATCCGGTCCAGGGCGACAAAAGGGCCGAAATGGACGGTCAGGCCTTGAACGTTCAGCATAAGGTTCCAGAAAGGTTGAATGTAGGGGCGCTTTCTTCCACACCCTTTTATGTTAGGGCACAGGGGGCGCAGAATCAAAAGGCAGGCTGTGCTAGTGGCGCGACTTGGAAATATCGCTATGTTTCACAAGAGGCTCGACGTTCGGTGCTATCCGCGGCTCCGTCTCCGATTTGCTTGGGCTCCGTCTCTCCCTCCCCCTGTCGCCCTGCACAAATCTCCGACGGAACC
>JAUWSZ010000327.1 GCA_030609865.1 bacterium
CGGCGGAGGCGGAGGCGCCTCCCGAATCCAGCGGCCCTGCAAGTCCTGCCAGTCCACGAGTCCACGCTCCGCATCTTCGAGCCAGTCGTAGATACGGGCGATCACGACCTCCGGGTCGCGGGTTCCCCAGAAATTCTCTCTCACATCCAGGTCAGGGGCCAGGCTGTGGGTCTGCACGCGCAGGGCATAACCGAGGCTGGCCGCGATGTTGTTCCGCCGGAGCACCGGGCCGCCTGAAACCACGATGGCGTCCCCGGGCTCCTCCCCCTTCGACCCGTTCCGGTAGAAGGTGTTCTCTTCGACCCTCCCGTCTCCGTAATAGAAGAGCCCGCCTCCCCTGAAAGGGGACGCCGTGTTGTTCGCCACGCTGTTGTGTCGGACAAGGCTGCCCTCCACGTAGAGGCCTCCCCCCCGTCCCGCGTGGTTTCCCTCGAACCGGTTCCGCTCGATCGTGCCACCCAGGGCAAAGATACCTCCCCCGGAATCATCCGCCACGTTCTCCACGATCAGGTTGCCCGCCACCTCGCACTGGAACGCGACCAGGCCCCCTCCGTACCGATCGCTTCGATTCCGCCAGATGCGGTTGTTCAGGATCGTTACCTTGCCCTTGTCGTATGCATAGGCATAGATGCCTCCCCCCCCGTCCCGGCCCCCACTCGAAACGTTGTCATGCACGTCGTTGTCCTCTACGATCACCTCCCTGTCCGAGTAGACGACCATGCCGCCCCCGTTCCCGGATGTGTCCTCCAGCTCGGTCGAGTTGTCGTGGATTTTGCTTCGCACGATCCTGCCCGAGGAGAACTCCAGGCTGATCGCCGTATCGACGTTGTTCCGCAGCGTGCAGAACTCCACGTGTATTTCCGTGTCCCGCGCCCTGATCCCGCGCCCGCCTTCGATGATGCAGTACCGGAAGATGTCGGGAAGAATCTTGCCGTCCGCCGATGCCTTGCCGCCGAAGCAGTCGATCTTGTCCCAGGGCTCGCCTTCCAGGGCACGGAAAACGATCGGGTTTTTTTCCGTTCCCTCTGCAACGATGCGCCCGTAGCAGTCCATGCTCACGTCCGGGCCCAGCAGGACCTCCACGCCCGGTTCGATCGTGAGGGTCGCCTCGGACTCGATCATGAACGAATCGGTGATGCGATATGGGCTCTTGCGCTGCTTCCAGACCGTGTCCCTGGCCATGGTCTCGACGCCAAGATCCGGGGGATTGAGCATGAGGGAGATCTTCTCGCAGGCGGCACTGAGGGCGGCCAGCAAGACCACCACGGCCAGCGCGCCCAGCGTCTTCCTGTTGCGGCATCTCACAGAGGGCCTCCTATGCCGTCTCATCGTATTCTCACCTCCTCGCGAAGCTCGAGTGAGCGTATCGCAGATGGCCATTTGTCACCAGCCTCTATTCGTATTGGGTCCAGTCGATGTCCGTCCCCGGCCTGACCTCCTCAATCGCCTTTTCCTCGGGTATCTCCGGGACCTTGTCCATGAACATCAGGAACAAGGTCGCATACTCGATCCACATCTCAGGGTCCGGCATCCTGGCGACCCTGTCCGGCGTATAGTATACATAGGGCATCTTCGTGCCCTGACCGGCGTACCGGTCCGGGTTCCGCAGGAAGTTCTTGATCCAGTCGAACCGCAGCCGACTCTTGGTGAGCATCAGGTTAATGGAGAGGTCCTCCAGCTTCACTCCTTCCTGAAGCTTGCCGTCAAAAGAGACCGGGTGGCACTGCATGCACTTGTCGGTCTTCACACGGTACTCGCCCATCTCCAGGACCTCGGGGTCGTAGTCGTCCCGGACCGGGAGCGAGACGTAGGGGACCTTCACGGTTTTGCGGAGCACGGGATCGAGGACCAGCCGGAAGTAGGATATGAGCGCCTCCCGGTCCTGATAGGACCATTCGAACTCCGGCATCCGGATCTTCAACCAGGGGCGCAACTCGACCGGCTTGCTCAGGTACTGGAAAAACCACTGGGGCTGCACCCGTTCCGCCTGGTTGATCAGCCGCGGAGGCACCATGGACTTGCGTCCGATGTAGGCATCCACGCGAGGCTTCGCATTCTCTTCGAGCTGATGACACCCGCCGCAGTTGTAGTGGCTCACCATCCACTCCCCCCGCGCCAGCGTCGCCTCGTCGGGACCGCTCCTGCAGAGATACGATTCGGGAAGATCATAGTCCGCGTTGTGGAGGTAGTAGACCGTGAGAGCTTCCGTCTCTGCCTCGGCGAGCCTGTAGTCCGGCATCTTCAGGGGCATGTCCTCGGTCTGAAAGACAGCCGGCTGCTTGGTTTTGTTGGCGAGCCAGTCCCACTTGGTGCGGGGGATCTCGGACGATCCGAAGGGAAGCTCGTCCAGCCTCTTCTTGGCCACCCCCCCGACCTCCACCCCCGGAAGGGGCAGCCGCTCCATGTCCTTGACGAGATGGCAGCCGTAACAGCCCATGAGCTGGACCAGCCGCTTTCCTTCTTCCGGGTCTCCCCCTTCCGGCAGATTCGCCGGGGCCTCGCCGAGAAGTTCCGCGACCTCTTTGGGCCAAAGGCCCTTCAGGTACCGTGTGAGGTCTCTGCGCTCCTCGTCGGTCAGCATGAGCCGGGGCATGGCGGTCTGCGGGCTCAAATCGGCAGGCCCTTCGAGCCAGGTGGCGATCCATCGACTGGAGAGCTTCGGGCCCGCGTCCGACAGGTTGGGCACGCGGTCCGTCAGGCAGGCCTCCTTTCGCTTGTCGCTGTGACAGGCCACACACCCCTTCTCCGAAAAAAGATCCTTGCCTTTCCTGTACGATGCCTGCTTGCGCCGGTATACGGCCAGCCCCTTCGGCAGTTTCTCCTGCCCGTTCAGGTAGGCAACGATGTGGAGGACCTCTTCGTCCTTCAAGCGAAAGGTGGGCATCCGGTTCCTGGGCCGGATGGCCGGAGGGTCCTTGATCCACTGGTACAGCCACTGGGGCTTGTAGACCTTCGTACCGATCCCTGCAAAGGGGGTGGACATGCGGGGAAGATTCTCGGTGGTCCTGGCCTCGTGGCAGCCATGACAACCATGTTCCACGAAGAGCACTCGGCCCTGTTCCGCCTTCTCGGCTCCCTGCAGACGGAAGGGGGATTCGTGGCAACCGAGACAGAGTCCCTGCACGAACCTCGACGGGACACGCGGCAGGGGCCAGTTCTCCTCGTAGCCGTGTGCCTTCTCGACGCTCAGCCCGACCCCCTGCCCATGATGGCACAGGGTGCAGCCGAAGCGGCTGGGCTTGTGATCCCGAAGGATCTCGGGCGGGTGATAGAGCAAGGGGTTCGCGGCATCCCGGAACAGCGGGTTCTCCACGGCAAGATGGCAGGTCTGGCAGAGATCACGCACCCCTGCGTCGGGCAGGAAGACCTGCTCGATCCGGACCCCGCGCCCGTCTTCGGCCTTCTCGAGAAGCCGGGTCCACTTCGCGAGGGCCTCCTCGTTCCCTTGCTCCGTGGCCGTCCGGATGCTCTGCTCGACCCGCTCCTTGAACATCCTATGATAGTTATGCTGGATACCCTTCCACTCTTGTTTCCCTTCGGAACGGAACACCACAAACGTGGCGATGAGGCATGCAACCACCAGGACGACAAAGATGACTCGTGATGAAAACCCTGCTCGAATCGTTGCCATAGAACTCGTATGCCTTGATTCTCTCGTTCAGATCGAGAAATAGGGAGTTGTCAGTATGTACTTTACGTGGAAGAAAATGCGCAAGACGATTTTGCCCACCACCCCGAACATGAGCAGGACAACGGTCCAGGCGATCAGGTGCCTCGCGAGGCCCATTTTCCTCGCGAGTTCCCGATTGGCCAGGGCCGGCAGCACGAGGCCTAAGAAAAAATAGCCCACCAGCAGGGCCAGGCCGAGCGAGTTCGGAAGATTCACGAGCGCCTGTTCGGCGATCTTCTCTACGGCCCAGTCCTCCCAGGGCCAGTAGAACTGCCAGTTCGGGCCGCGCAGGAACTGGCCGATCCCGATGAGAACGAACCACATCAAGTACCCGAACAGGAAGAGCGACACCACCAGGGGACGCTCCCGCAGGCCGTACTTCCCAACGCCCCTTGGGTTCGGGTCGAGGTAGGGAAGCAGGGCGAGGCCCACGATGATCAGAAGCGGCGCACCCACACCGGCGATCCAGGGATCGAAGTAGACGAGCAGGTCCTGAAGGCCCACGAAGTACCAGGGGGCCTTTGCCGGGTTCTCGGTCCAGTTCGGGTCTGCAATCGCCTTGAGGGGGGCGTCGATCGTGACGGACCAGACGATCAGGACCAGCGTGGCCAGCAGAACGGCGAGCAACTCTTTGAACACGAGGTCCGGAAATGCAAAGACCTCGTTTCCCCGCCCCACCGATTTGTTTGTGTCTTTCTTCATCCTTTTTCCTGAAGCGATAGCAAAGAAGCCGGCATCCCCCGGCTGTCAGGTATTAGGTGTTAGGTATTAGCCCACCCCTCTCCCCCGTAGTGGGGCGGTGGATGGGAGCTGATAGCTAATACATCCGCATTTGCCCTTTTTCCCTTTCGCCTTCTTTTCGGTTCGAGGACGAGGACGACGACGAGGACGAACCCCGTCTTCGTGGGGGTGCGGCGGGGCCTGACCC
>JAUWSZ010000223.1 GCA_030609865.1 bacterium
CTCACAGAGGCTGTCCGAAGAAGGCCTTACTGCGTCATCCTCTTCGATGAAATCGAGAAGGCCCATGCGGACGTGTTCAACGTCCTGCTGCAGGTCATGGACGACGGGCGCCTGACCGACGGGCAGGGACACACCGTGGACTTCAAGAACGCAGTGATCATCATGACCTCGAACGTGGGGAGCCCCTACCTGCTTGAAGGCGTCAACGAGCAGGGAGAGATCCGGGAGGAGGCGAAGGAACAAGTGATGCAGGCGCTCCGGAGCAGCTTCCGGCCCGAGTTCCTCAACCGCGTGGACGACACGGTCCTGTTTAAGCCACTGACCGTGGACGAGATCAAGAGGATCATCGAACTCCTGCTCGACGAAATCCGCTCCCGCCTGCGCGAGCGTGCGATCGATCTCGCGCTCACGGAGGCTGCCAAGGCGATGATCGCCCGGGAGGCGTACGATCCGGTCTACGGCGTACGGCCCCTGAAGAGGTACCTCCAGAGAGAAATCGAAACCAGGCTGGGCAGGAAGATCCTGGCCGGCGAAGCTCCGGACCACTCGAGAGTCGACATCGACGCCGAGGAGGACGGGCTCGTTTTCCGGGTGACCGCCCCGGAGAAAGAAGAAGGAGAGGCTGCAACCCGCTAAAGAATGTCCTTGCCATCCATGTCCTCGGGAGTGGGAATCCCGAAGGACGCCAGGATCGTGGCGGTGAGATCGCAGAGTGACGCTTCGGCAGGTCGGCGGACCTTCTGGTTCGTGAGGAGAATCCCGGGCAGTATGTCCGAGGCCATACAGTGGTCGCCGCTCCATTTCTTGTCGTTCGTCTCGTACCAGTGCTTCGGGATCTTGCCCAGAGCGGTCTGCCAGGAGGCCCGGTAGCCCCGGTTGTAGCCGACGACGATGTCCGGGCCCTTCCGCCCGTAAGGCCCTGAGTACGACTCGTTCGCCTTGTAGGCCTTCACAACCGTTCGTTTGCCTGTTTCCGGATCCTCAAGGCCTTCCAGCTTCGAGGCGATCTCTGCCTCCAGGGCCGGCGCCTCCGCTGAAGAGATCGTTCCCATCCCCTCCCTGCCCCGGCGGTTCAGGTACAGGCCGTTCAACCCGAGGGCATAGGCCTGCGTTCGGGTCCAGTCCACGTTCTGGAAGAATTCCTGCTCGCCCTGCTTCGACTCATCTTTCAGCCGAAGATAGCCCTGGTCCTTCAGCCAGCTGTTCAGGTTGAACGATCGGTAGTAGGGAGTGAAGCCGTGATCCGAAAGGACCAGGAGACGGGTGTTCCGGTCCACACGGGTGAGGACTTTCTCGATAAAGCGGTCCATTTCTCTGTAGATATTCCGTATCGTGTCCCCGAACCGGGCCGCCAGTTTCGGATCGTAGGCCGGGTGCTTCGGATCCGTGAGCCTCCAGAACATATGGGAGCGCTGGTCCGTGCTCGAGATGTAGAGGAAAAGAAGCCCGGATTCAAAGCGATTCAGTTCGTACTCGGATATGGCCAGGCGTTCCTCGAGGATCATGTCATCGAAGGCCAGGAACTCCTCTTCGTTCAACACCCCGTGCTCCAGGGCCTTGGTGTCGGCCGGAAGCCCCTTCGTGTGGAACGGCCCGAAACGCTCGTGAAGCTCCTTCGCATAGTCCTCGGGCGTGCTGATCGGAAGGGCCGGGTCGGACGGATCGATGTTGATCGGTGTGACGTAGAGCTTGAAGTGGGGGTGCACCTCCTTCAGGTAGAAACGGCAAATCCCTTTGACCCTCACCGTCGGCATCATGGAAAAGGAGAGTTCAACCCATGGGCTCCACTCCCCCTCGTTCAGCAGCCATTCCTTCTCGCCGATCACGATCTTGGCGACCGGGTATTCCGGGTCTCGAACCACCGTGAAGTCGATCCTGGAATCCGGCGTTCCCTTCCGGTACGTGTTCTGCGGTCCCACGAGCGCGGCCTTCACCGTGTGGTTGTCCACCGACACGGTGTGGATCTTCCCGCCACCCAGATCCGTATCGATTTCAACCGGCTGGTCTGTGTAGTACGAGAAGATGCCGTAGGTCCCCAGGATGTCCGGCGTACCCATCCCGGAAAAGGTCCTCTGTCGGGTGGCCGTGGGTGGAAAATTGGAGGGCATCTTGAAAACCGTGGCAGGGATCTCATAGTCCTCCAAGATCTCCCAGAAGGCCCTCCCCTTCCTCAGGTCATGGATCTTCCCCGAAGAAAGGGGAATCACATAGTCGCCGACCGTGACCGACTTGTCCGCAGGCTCGCTCCTGGAGGTAGACAGGTAGGGGAGGTAGGTGGCCGGGTCCCGATGGATGAAATCGAAAATCCCGTGCCTGCCCGGATTCGCCCCGGTGATGAAATTGGCCCAGGCCACCGGGCTCTGGGGAGGCGTGCTCGTGCCCAGAGGCCCGAAATACCCGTCCCGGGCAATCCGCGAAAAGGTGGGCAACATCCCTTCCCGCATCATGCGTGAGACAAGGTGGGGGTCCATTCCGTCCAGGCCGAGGACGATCACCTTTGTCTCGGTCTCCCGCCCCTGTTTCCTGTTACAGGCAAGCCCCGCCATTCCACCCATCGCAACATACGCACTGCCGTAAAGCTGCAGCCGCATGAACTCCCTTCTCGTGAAACCCTTCGTCCCCATCAAAAATCTCCTCGCCAGGGCAAGGCTCGCAAGCCTTTTTTCGGTTGTTCCTGTTTATTATCTGACACCCCTCGCTCTAATGTCAAAGATCCGAAGGGCCTCCGCCGACAGACTGTTCCCTTCTTCTCCTTTGAGAACAGGGGACTCTAGCCGTTCGGAACCTGCATGATGACCTGTCCGCCAAGGCGCGGGCCCCCTTCTTAGAAAGTTGACGCCTCGTCGGGGCCTTGACATTCGCCGGATCGCAGGGGAATACCGGGTGCTTCTCTTCTCGCAGCGGGAAGTTTCGAGCCACGCCCAATCAAAATGTTCTGAACGGCCATTCATTCGCCAGAGATTCTATAACCATTTAAACAGAGAGGATAAATCCGGCACTCCCGGCGATCCCCGGCCCTTGTCTTCCGGATGCCACCGGCTAGCCTCCAACTCGTCGAGACGGCGCTCCACCCGGCGAAAAGCATCGAGACCCTGGCATACATATTGCTTCGTAGGGTGCCGGCGGTTCAGGAAAAAGCAGAACTCCCTGACTCGCCGGCCATCGAAAACCAACCTTGAAAAGAGAGGACGGAAAGATGAATCAGGCGGCCGCCATCGATTTCAAGGAGTTGATCCAAGGGGACAGGACACAGAACGGAAAGAGGCATTTCAAGGGCGCCTTCCTCGAGTACCTCGAACTGGTTCGACAGAACCCGAGGATCGCGGAACTCGCCCACGCACGCCTCTACGACATCGTCACAGGCCCCGGCTTCCGGGTCCTGAACAAGGAGGACAACCCGAGAATCCGGCGACTCTTCCGGAACGAGGTCGTCAAGTCCCACAAGTTTTTCGAGGACGAGTTCTTCGGGATGGAGAAGGTGCTGGCAAAGATCATCCGGTATCTCCGGTCCGCCTCCCTGAAGGGGGAGGAGAGTCGGCAGGTCCTCTACCTCGTCGGGCCGGTAGGCTCGGGAAAATCGAGCCTGATCGAGAAGATCAAGGAAGGACTCAACCGAAGCGAGCCCTATTACGCCCTCGAAGGGTGTCCGATGAACGAAGAACCCCTGCATCTCGTGCCCCACCACCTTCGGGAGCAGATGGAGAAGATCCTGAACGTGTCGATCGAAGGGGATCTGTGCCCGGTCTGCCGCTACCGCCTTCGAGAAGACTTCAATAACCAGTACGAAAACTTCCCGGTCGTGACGATCGAGTTCTCCAAGAGGGCCCGGCGCGGGATCGGGGTCGTGCCGCCCGTGGACCCGAATAACCAGGACACGTCGGTCCTGATCGGGTCGGAGGACATCTCGAAGCTCGACAAATACCCGGAGGACGACCCGAGGGTCCTGAGCCTGAACGGGGCGTTCAACGCCGGGAACCGCGGCATGGTGGAGTTCATCGAGGTCTTCAAAAACGAGATCGAGTACCTCCACATCATGATCACCGCGACCCAGGAGAAATCGATTCCCTCCCCGGGCAGGCAGAACATGATCTATTTTGACGGGGTCATCGTCGCCCACTCGAACGAGGCCGAGTGGAACAAGTTCAAGGCGGACCATACGAACGAGGCGATCCTCGACCGCATCGTGAAGATCGAGGTGCCTTATGTCCTCGAGGTGAGCGAAGAGGTGAAAATCTACGAGAAGATCCTCCGGAACAGCAACTTCGACGCCCACATTGCTCCCCACACGATCGAGATTGCCGCCATGTTCGCTATCCTGACGCGCCTTCACGAGACGAACAAGTGCGACTCCATGACCAAGCTCAAGATCTACAACGGGGAAGAGGTCGTAGAGAAAGGACAATCGAAGAAGGTCGACGTGGAGGAACTGAAAGAGGAGGCAGCGAACGAGGGGTTGACCGGGATATCGACACGATTCATCCTGAAATCCCTGGACAACGCCCTCTCCGACAGCGAAGACAACTGCATCAACCCGATCAATGTCAGGGAGGCCCTGATCACGAAAATCAAGGAATCGAGCTTCCCGGAGGACCTCCGGAAGAAATACCTGACCTTCCTCCAGGACACCATCCACAAGGAGTACCTCGGAACCCTGGAGAAGGAAATCACCAAGGCCTTTGTCCACAGCTATGAAGAGCAGGCCGAGACCATCTTCTCGAATTACCTCGACCATGCAGAGGCCTACGTGAACAAGACCAAGATCAAGGATTCGGCCACCAAGGAAGAGCTCGAGCCGGATGTGGACTTTCTCAAGTCCATCGAGGAGCAGATCGGGATCACCGGCACGGCCGCCGACGGCTTCCGCCAGGACGTCACCTCTTTCATGTTCTCGGTCGTGCGGCGAGGGGGAGGGATCGACTACAGATGCTACGAACCCCTGAAAGAGGCGATCGAGAAGAAGCTGACCGCCTCGGTTCGCGAGCTGTCACGTGTGGTCACCAAGGCGAAGACCCGGGACAAGAAACAACAGCACAAATACAACGCCATGGCGGCCGAGATGATCAAGAACGGCTACTGTGAGCACTGCTGTGAA
The DNA here is from genome assembly GCA_030609865.1 of bacterium. The sequence continues at coordinate 5,093 of JAUWSZ010000223.1, forward strand.
GTGGTTCTCAGGTATGCTTCCCACCATCTCTGGAAAGACTAGTTGAGCACGGAGCCAGCGGAAGAAAGGGCGCAAAGGTCATGGCTGTCTTCCGGGATTTCAAGAAAGAGGGGATCGATCGGAGCGCCGGGGACCGCGGGCGACACCGGCGGCTCGTCCGGAAGGCGATTCGGGACAACATCGGACACGTCATATCGGACGAGTCGATCATCGGCCAGAGCGGGGACAAGCGACTGAAGGTCCCGATCAAGGGCATCAAGGAGTACCGATTCATCTTCGGGGAGAACACCCCGGGAGTCGGACAGGGCGACGGGGATTCCGAGCCGGGGCAGGTGATCCAGCGGGATCAGGAGAGTGCACGGGGCCTTCC
>JAUWSZ010000035.1 GCA_030609865.1 bacterium
ACGACTCCGGCCTGTTGAGCGTTGCCGTAAGGATTTTTTCCTCCCTGTCGAATTGAATAAATTCGTATCCCTTGTAGTCCACCATGTTCTTTCCTCCTCTCTGCTATCCCTGTTCCGATTTCGATTTGCTTGGGCTCCGTCTCTCCCTCCCCCTACAAAGTCGCCCGGCGCAAATCGAAATCGGAACAGGAGATAGCACCAGATGCCCTGCCACGCCCATGATCCACTATCGCCGTCAGGGATCCGGTATTGGTCCTCGCAGCTGCTTCTTGATAGCCTCCAAGACATATACAAGGAAATCCCGCAATAAGTCCAGCAAACCGGAAAACCTTTTCGTGCCCTCACCCGTTCTTACCTACAAACCGCAGAGCCGGCAGTCTGACCGGCGAATCCCTGGAATCTGCGAATCCATCAACATCGAAAAGGGAGGCTGGAAAAGCATGAGCAACCATCAACGTAGCAACATCATTCGACTTCTGATCGTCGGGATTTCTCTGTTCTTCTCTGCCACGGGCCACGCCGGCCCGGCACCGGAGCACCCACAGGGCTCCGGGCACATGATCGCCGTCCCTGAGGGAGAGGATGGGTCCGTGGTCCTCCCGTTGAAGCAGACGTACGTGGAGGCCCGGATCGCAGGCCTGGTTTCGACCGTTGTCGTCACCCAGGAATTCGAGAACCCCTATACGACACCGATCGAGGCCGTGTATGTGTTTCCTCTACCTCATCATGCGGCGGTCTACGGGATGAAGATGGTCATCGGAGATCGCGTCGTCAAGGGCATCATCAAGCCTCGAAGCGAGGCGCAGGAACTCTATCAACAGGCAAAACAGCAGGGGAAGACCGCCTCCCTGCTCGACCAGGAGAGACCCAACATCTTCACCCAGTCGGTCGCCAACATCCTTCCCGGAGACAACATCCTCGTGGAACTCTCCTATTTCCACGATCTCGACTACGAGCAGGGACAGGTCGAGTTCGTGTTCCCTACGGTCGTTGGGCCCAGGTACATCCCGGGCCATGCCTCAGGACGAACCGGGGAGGGCTGGTCAGAGAACACGACCCGTGTCCCGGATGGATCCCGGATCTCTCCGCCCCTGCTGCCTCCGGGTGTGCGTTCCGGCCACGAGATCGAAATCGAGGTGCACATGGACACAGGGGTGCCCTTCCGGGACCTGGAGACCCCCAGTCACGCGATTCAGGTGGACCGTCACGGGCCTTCCCGGGCGACCGTCACACTCGGTCGCCGTGACCGGATCCCGAACAAGGATTTCGTCCACCGCTGGAAGACAAACCCGGACGGGCCCGTTGCGGGGTGGGTGACCCACCATGATGACCTGGGCGGCTATTTCCTGTTGATGCTGGAGCCCGAGGCCCGGATACCGAGGACAGAAACCGCCCCCAGGGAATACGTCTTCGTGGTCGACACCTCCGGGTCGATGAACGGATTCCCTCTGGATCAGTGTAAGCGACTGATCGAAAGATGTCTGAATGATCTCGATGAACAAGACAGCTTCCAGGTAATCCTCTTCGCGGGCAGTGCCTCCACGCTCGCGCCGGCCCCGGTCCCTGCTACGCCTGCTAACATCCGCAAGGCCATGGAATACGTGAAGGGTGCGCAGGGCGGGGGTGGAACAGAATTCCTTCCGGCCCTGGCGAAGGCCCTGAAACACCCCGTGGATCGAGACCGGTCCAGGATCGTCCTGTTCTTGAGCGACGGCTACATCGGCTACGAGGCCCAGGTGTTGAAGTACATGGACGAGAACCTGGGGGCTGCCAACCTCTTTCCCATGGGCATCGGCACGAGTGTGAACCGGTACCTCATCGATGCCATGGCCCGCATCGGCAAAGGCAAGCCCTTCTATCTTCGGCCGGATGAGAATGCGGAAGAAACGGTCGGCAAGTTCTTCGAATACGTGTCCCGTCCGTCCCTCACCGGTATCGAGGTCGATTTCGAGGGCCTGCCGGTCTATGACCTTTGGCCGGAGAAGGTCCCCGACCTGTTTGCGGGCAGGCCGGTAACGCTCGTTGGAAGGTTCGACAGAGGGGCAAGAGGGAAGATCACTCTCACAGGCTGGCTCGCAGGAAGGCGCTGGAAACAGACCCTGGAGGTGGAGCTTCCGGACGAAGAGCCCGCGAATCCCGGCCTACCCCTCTTGTGGGCGAGGAAACGGATCGAGGCGTTGAGCGACCGCCTTGCGATAGGCGAGCTCAAGGAGGACGAGGCCAAAGAACGAATCACCGAACTCGGCATCCGGTACAGCCTGATGAGCGCCTACACGAGCTTCGTGGCCATCGATTCCGAGGTGCGCAACCCGGGTGGAGAGGGCCAGGCCGTGAGTGTCCCGGTCCCCCTGCCCGACCAGGTGAGCCCCCTGGCTGCCCCGCACCATGCCTACGTCACCGGTACGTCCGTGCAGTACGGGGCCCGAGAGGCGTTGAGTGGGTTCTTCTGTCGAAAGCAGGCCGTGCCGCCCAGCGCAGGGATCGGAAGGGATGAAAGGGCCTGGTCGCCCGGATCCTCGGCAGACGCAGCCTTACCCGCTGAGCCGGAAGAAAGGGACCGCAAGGAAGAAGACACCGAATCCGGTATCCAGGAGGTCCGAATCCGCGGAACCCTCGATGAGGAGGAGGTGCGGACGGTCCTGGAGGCAGCCCTCGAGGAGTGGGCCGACGAGAAAGACCTGGCGCACATCCGGGGACCCGTGATGCTCGCCCTGGCCGTGGACGCGGACGGCAAGGTCGCCCGCGCATGGGTCCAAAACAGAGAAGACTTCGACGAAGAAGACCTGCGCGTGCTCCTGGAACACGCCCGCGGCCTTTCCTTTCCCAAGACCGAGGCGCGTTCAACCATCTACGTGACTTTCTCTTTCTAGTGCGGTGAAGCCGCAGGTCAAAGGGTCAAGGTGAAAGGGCTGAAGGGGTCAGGGGTCAGTCCCGGCATCCGGCTCTTTCCCCTGCCCCTACCCGAATTCGACGAGGACGACGACGAGAACGAGCGATAGTCCTGGTGGAGAGGCGCGGCCCTTTCACCTTTGACCTTGAAAAAGATCCGCCTTGTGGATAGTTTCTTTTCTGAACCTCGAGGGTTCGACATGGTGACCATGGACGCACCGCTCCTCCACCACGATTATTCTCAAGGCTGGAGACCCGCGTTGGACGAACGAAGCGACGAGCAGCTCATGCTGGCCTTTCAGAAGGGGGACACCCGGGCCTTCGAGATGCTCCTGACACGGCACGAGAAGGGCGTGTACGGATTCGCGCTGCGCATGCTGGGGGACAGCATGCTGGCCGAGGAGGTCGCCCAGGAAAGCTTCCTTCGGATCATCCAATCAGCCTCGAGATACAGGGCGAAGGCAAGCTTTCGGAACTACCTCTACCGGATTGCCCGCAACCTGTGTGTCGACCTCCTGCGCAAGAGGCCCAGGGAGCCTCGCCCGCCGGACCTGGATGCCGGCTCCGCAGGCACGCCGGAGGGGATCCCGGACGAAAATCCGGGCCCGGAGAACGACGTAGGAGCAGCACAACTGCGGTCCGCTATTCGCAGGGCCGTGTTCACCCTGCCGGCGGACCAGAGGGAGGCCTTCCTGCTCAAGGAAGTCAAGGGCATGAAACTCCAGGATGTGGCCGCCGTAACCGGTGCGAATCTGAATACCGTGAAGAGTCGTCTCCGATACGCCCTGACTCGTCTCCGGGAACATCTCTCCGAGGAGGGAATCGGGAAGGAGATATGGCTATGAAATGCAAGCTTTGTGAAGACAGGCTCCTCGAGTACCTCTATGGCGAACTCGGCGAAGAGGATGCCGCCGCCATGGAGCGACACTTGAAGGCATCGGAAGCGTGCCGCCAAGCATACGAGGGTCTTGCGTCCGTCCTGGACACCGTTGCCCAGGCGGACGAGAAAGGGCTGCCTCCCGCGCTGCACACCCGTATCATGGGACATGCGGAAGAAGCCCGCTCGGGAAAGCGGCCCTTGTGGGCGTGGATGTTCCGGCCGGCAGTGACGACGGCCGTCATCGGGGCGATCACCGCCGGCGTGTACTTCACGACCCTCCGGCACAAACCACCGAGCTATCTCGACGAAAGAATCCTCTCCGAGGAATCGCTTCTCAGGAAATCAAAACAGCGCAGCGCCCCTCCGTCCTCCAACGCAAAGGTCGACTCCCCACGGAAGGAGGCAAAGGACCAGGCCTTTCGGGCAAGGCTTGCCGAGCCACCCGGCACCATCGAGCAGGAAGCGGCGGTGCCGGAACAGCTCGAGGCCCTCGAAAAGTCGGCACCCGCGATGCTCGCAAGCCCCTCCGAAGGGGAAAACCAGTTCATGGCAGCAGGCTCGATGGACGAAGAACTCGCCCCCGCGCACGCGCGCAAGAAGGCGGAGGCCATACAGACCGAGGAGGACCGCGCCTCTGCGGGGGGAATGGAACGGGAACCTTCCCCGGCCTATGGGACCCTGCCCCTGTCCCTTCCGACCTCACCGGGCCGGGACCTTGCCTCTGTGAAGACACCGGTCCCCCACACGATCGCACGGGCCCTGGAGCTTGCCTCAGAGGGGCACTGCACTGAGGCCGGGCAACGGGTCGAGGCCTACACGACCGAGCATCCCAAAGAGAAGGCATCCGGCGCCGGCTGGCTGGAAGTAGCCCGCTGCTACGCGAAGAAGGGGGACACCAAGGCTGCACGGGAGATGGCGGAAAAGGCTCTGGAAATTCCTGCCTACGAATCGGAGGCACGCGCCTTCCTCGACTCCCTTCCACTACCGGCAGAGTGATGACCCAGAGGTAACGGATCGAAGCCGATTTCTATGCGGTTGATGCGGCGCACTCCATCGACCAGTTGAATAGCATTTACGGAAGATAGTTGAGGGCTGTCTTCGTAAGAGCGAAACCTATATGTAGCCCAGCCGCTTCAACCTCTCCATGATCGTTGCTTCATCATCGGGTGACATCGTCGACGAAGGCTCGTCTCCGGATTCCTCAACAGAGTCTGTCCATTCGATCTTCTCTTTGCGGGCGAATGCATCCGTGAATATTTGAGTCAAGACCTTTCCATCCATATCTTTGGGAATCTTTTCGCCCATGAGGTGAAGCACGGTAGGAGCCAGATCGATGAGGTGTGCATCCTTTGCCGCATGTCCTCTCCGGATGTTCTTCCCATACGCGATCAGCATGCCGTCCATCCGATGATTCCCGAACAGAAACGGGTTGTCCACGATCCACTGGCGAGTCGTGAATCCCATCAGTGCGGAGGCCATGGTATTGTTCTCCAGGGGAAGGAACGTGATGTCCGGGGCCTCATCCAGATAGGGCCCGTGATAGATCTCCTCCTTCGTATAGACTTTTCCTCCGATGGGTCGGCCGGTGGCCGGATCGCGCATTTCTCCCAACCGGCAGACGATTTCATCTCGAATCCGGCGGTACTCTGCTCCTTGTTTCACCGATCCCCTGGCATCACGCCCTTCAACGTTGATGACGATCTGTCCCATGCCCATCGTGCTGTAAGCCTGGGTCCGGGTCCAATCGACATCGTTCAAGGAGAGCAGAGGGTTGAGACTGTTGTCGCGAACCATGTTCACCGTATCGGCAGGCGAAAGGTCAGGCAGGCGCAGGCCGAACCGCAGGAGTTTCAACAGAAACCGAAGCAGGACCTCATAGGTGAAGCCCATTTTCCAGGCGCGAAAACGAAGACGGGAGACTGCAGATTTCTTGATGTGGATGTACCCCTGGTCGAGGAGCCATACATTCAAATCGATCGTTTGATGGATAGGGCCGAACCCGTGGTCCGACATGATGACGAGAGTGGTGTCCTCGTCGAGCCGCTCCCGCAGTTTGCCGATTTGTGCATCCACAGCCGTGAAATACTCGACGATTCGATGCCTGTACTTCCCGGCAAATTCTTCCTCGTAAGACGGATGTTCCTCGTCGATCACATTCCAGAGGTCGTGTTGAACTCGATCCGTTCCCCACAAATGAAACGTCACAAGATCAGACGGGGTTCGATCCATCAGGTAGTGAAGAACCTCAAATTTGGTTTCCAACTCTTCATGGAGCTCTTGAAGAAAGCGCTCTGCATTGGCCTCGGACAGGTTCGCCGAGAAATACGTTCTCATATACAACGGGTAGGGCCCGAAGCGCTCTTCAATCTCTTCGAGCAGGGAGGGGGGAGAGACAAAATCCCTTTTGCCCTTAGGAGTCAGAAACCCGGAGATCATGACACCGTTTACGGGATGGGGTGGATACGTGGTGGGAACGTTCAAGACAAGGACCTGCTTCCCGGCGTCACTGAGCAGGTTCCAGAAGGCTTTGCCCGTCCGGGATTCGGCGCTGACCGGGACAATGCGGCCCGTTCCCTTTTCTTTCGCCGTGAAGCCAAAGATCCCGTGCTTTCCAGGGTTCTTCCCAGTCATGAAGGAAGACCACGCCGTCGCGGTCTCAGGCGGAACAATGGAGGTCAGCGGACCGCTGGCCCCGCATTCGATCAAATCCCTGAGATTCGGAAGGTGGCCGGCGAGAATCCACGGCTTCAGGGTTCGGAGAGATCCTCCATCCAGGCCGATGATAACTACCTTGCTAGCCATACAGAAAGCTCCATGAGCCCTTGAAGGCTTCGGTGCAAACCTGTCCTACCCTTGTGCCGATTCATGTTCCCTGGCCGGCCAGTCCACTGAATCCTTGGATTGCCGTGACAAGGCAGTGAGCATCAATATACCCAGACCCCGGAGCATCGGCAAACACCAAATATAGGGATTGTAGATCGTCATCTGCTTGAGTGTCTGGGCCTTCCATATCACTTCAAAGCTGAAGGAAACGAGGTAAATAGGCGGGATAAACCCAACCACCGTTCCCACCACATTGCTCCAGAAACCGACTCGGGTTGTGCCAACAATATAGTTGGTTGCCGTATCAAAGAAGGAGGTAAGCCGCAGACTCAATACGAAGGGGAAGGCATTCGACCCTGCCCATGCACTGAATTCTCTGAATAGCTTGAATTTCCTCTTCAAGAGGCCCTCGGCAGCCTCGCGAGCCACGTGTCGCCCTATCAGATAGGCGAGGCAAGCGCCCAGGAGGAGCCCTGCCAACGACAGAAGAGGCCCCCATACCATCCCGAAGATGATCGCACCCAGTCCGACCATGAGTGCAGATGGCAAATAGACCAAGGCAGTGAGCATGACGATGGCGATGAAGGCAAGCGGGGCGAGAACTCCTGCTTGATCAATCAGGGCCTTGATCTGATGCTGATCGATGTAGTGCTCGAACACATAGAGCCTCAACACCGCGATGACAGCGAACAGCAAGGCGATTCTGACCGCGACCCTGGCAAATCCGGGCAGAGACATTTCCTCACTCCAAGTAGCCCAGGCTCCTCAGTCGTTCCATGACCTCCCGTTCCTCCTCGTGCCCTCCCTTGTCCAATGATTGTCCCCTCGTCTGCCGAGAGGCTGCGCCCCACCGGACAGGATGTTCTTGCATGAATTCTTCTGTAAATATGCGATCAGGGATCCGTCCGTCCACATCCCCGGGAATCTCCAATCCCATCAATCCCAGAATGGACGGGAAAACATCTGTGATCCGTAGGCCCTCGAGGCGTTGACCTCGATTCAGGGGTCTTCCGCGCCCGATCAGAACGCCGTTCATCTTGTGTATTCCCGTCATCCAGCCGGAAGATGAGAAGACGTTCTTGGAAGAGAAGCCGGTACTCTTGGGTCGGTATTTCCCGTTGACCGGAATGAAGAAGAGATCAGGTGCGTCCTTAACGAAATCTCCACGATAGATCTCCTCTCTCGTCAAGACGACTCCATCCACGACTTCCCCTGTATCCGGGTCTTTCAGGGCTCGCAGCTTCTCTATAATCTCCTTCCTCGTGTTCTCATACTCCGATCCCTCGGATACGCATCCGTGCGACCATTGCCCCCGAACGTTGATCCGTATCTGGCCGAACCCGAAAGGGGAAAACGCCCTGGTGCGAGACCAGTCAATGTCATGGAACGACAAGAAGAGCCGCAGGAGAGCGTGCGCTTGTTTGAGGTCGTCAACGTTTCCCCTTGACCGGTTCTTCTTCAGACGGACGAACGTACCCATGGCAAATCGAAGGAACCAATCCCGCTCCATCAGTGCCTGGGGCGTCAGCCCCATTCTCCAAAACAGATGGCGCAGCCTGGACGAAGGACGCTTTTTCAGGGCGAGATAGCCCTCCTTGTAGAGCCAGGTGTTGAAGTCGATCGACCTGTGGACGGGCCCGAACCCATGATCCGAGACGACGAAGAGCGACACGTCTTCGCCGGTTCGGTCCAGCAGGTGTCCGACCTCAACGTCGAATGTGCGGTAGTATTCGTGAATCCTCTCCAGGTGCTTCTTCGATTCCCGTGGCAGGTGCTTCGGGTGTTTTTCATCCATCAAGTGCCACAACCAGTGGCAGATTTGATCATTCCCAAACAGATGGAGCATAAGGAAATCAGGGTTGTCTCGCTCAAGCAGATGGAGGGCCACTCGGATTTTGTATTGCATCGCTTGTTGGTACTCCTGGAGAAACCTGTCGATATCCTCTCCCGACCCCCCCCCGGCAAAATAGGGTGGTACCGTTTCTGTCGGATAAGGTCCAAAGTTTTTCTCGATTTCCCCGAGCAGTTCCGGCGGGTGGCTCTTCTCTCCCTTCGTTGTCGCGAGCAGGAAATCACTGACCAGGACACCTTTGACCGGATAGGCGGGATGCGTCATGGGAACGTTCAAGACCGCCACGTTCTTTCCCTGTTCTCCGATCACCTCCCAAAGCGTCTTCCCCTGGTAGGACCGGGAATTGACAGGATGAAATTCGTAGCTGCTTCTGTCCTGGGAGACAAAATCGAATACGCCGTGTTTGCCCGGATTCTTGCCGGTGGAAAAGGAGGTCCAGGCAGGAGCGGTAACCGGGGGAACGCAGGACTGCAGTTCGCCGCTTACGCCCTCGTCGATCATCCTCTTCAGATTGGGCAATCGCCCGGCATCGAGCCAGGGACCCAGCAACTCGAAGGTTGCTCCGTCCAGTCCGATAATAATCACTCTGTTTTCCACGATAGCCTTTTCCCGCCCGGAACGTCACGCAGCGCTACCGGCCTCAAAGCAAATAACCCAGATCCTTGAGCCGCCGGATCACATCTTCTTCCTCTTCACCTGGCAGGGAGACGGGGGCAGCAACATCCTCGTCCGGAGTCCGAAACTCGACGGGGTGGCGCTCGAGAAAATCTCTGTCGAAGAGGTCTGTCAGCACATGCCCGTCCATGTCGGCAGGAATCTTGTTTCCCAGGACATGAAGAATAGTGGGTGCAAGGTCGATCAGCCTGGCTCCTTCGATACGCTCTCCTCTGTTGAACCACTTTCCTTTCGCAAGAAGAATTCCTTCCATGCGATGGTGGCCGGGCCAGGCCGAGTTCTTGAAGATCCATCTGTTCGAGGAAAACCCTGTCATGCTGCCGGCAAAAAGCCCGGATGCGTTCGGCAGGAACATGATATCCGGTGCACGATCCAGGTGAGGGCCATGATAGATTTGCTCTCGCAGATAGACGTCAGCGACGATCCGTTCCCCCGAATCCGGATCCCTCAGAATACGGAGTTTCTCCGCGATTTCTTCCTTCACGGATTGATATTCATCCCCAGGGCTGACCGAGCCTTGCGGCTCTCTTCCCTTCAGGTTTACGTAGATGGCGCCCATTCCAACGGGTGCGTATGCTCTTGTCCGGCCCCAGTCCACATCATCGAAGGAAAACAGAAGCCTTCCCCCCTCGCCCCGCCTCGCAAGGAAAAGCATGGACTTGAAAATCGACTCGTCAGGGATCCTTGCTGCTATTCCTGCTCCATAACGGAAAAAGGTGCGCAGGGCCAGCTTGATGAACAGTTCCTTGGTCAGGCCTCTCTTCCAGAGGGCTGATTTCAAACGAGAACCGAGATCGGTGCGCGCCTTTATGTACCCGTTTTCCAGGAGCCAAACGTTCAGATCGATGACCTTGCGAATGGCTCCGAAGCCATGATCCGAGATGATGAAGGTCGTCGTATTCTGATCGAACCTCTCACAGAGTCTCTCGATCTCCGCATCCACCCGGACGAAATAGTCGATGACACTCTCGGCACACTGCCGCCTCATTTCTCCGTTGTGTCTTGGATCCTGGGGATCGAAAAGGCTCCACAACTCGTGTTGAACGCGGTCCGTACCCAGGATATGGAGAATGCAGAAATCCGGTTCAACCTTGTCCAGGAGGTAATGGGCCACGTCGAATTTGACCTTCACTTCGTGGCGCAGCTCCCTCAGGAGCCGTTGGGCATTCGCCACAGACATGCCGGCTGAAAACATGAGCGTTTTCAGGTGGAGCGGATATTTGCCGAATTTCTCTTCCAACTCGTCGGCCAGGGTAGCGGGATAGGTGAAGTCCCGCTTCCCCGGAGGTGTGAGAAAATCGCTGATCAGGGCGCCGTTGACCTCTTCCGGAGGATAGGTGGTGGG
>JAUWSZ010000087.1 GCA_030609865.1 bacterium
CCGTTGGGGAGAAAGGTAGGGAGCCCCTCATGACTGGCTCGGCAACGATCACTGTTCCAACCCTGTGGGACCTGGCCACCATCGTGCTCGAAGAGGTGGAGAAGATCTGTGGGGACGAGGGAAGCGCGGTGGCCCTTTCGAGGGATATTCTGATCCACATCATCCAGGTGCACGTGAAGAACATGGAGGTCGAATTGTCTTTCTCGCACGTTGTCGCCCGCGAGGGCAAGGACCGGCCGGGAAACGGCCCCGGCCGGAGCACGCACAGCGGGTGACGGGGATGGTTCAAGCAGTGAGGATGCCTGCCGACACGGGAGAGGGGGTCAGGGTCCTGATCGTGGACGATGAGCAGGAGAGCCTGAACCTGCTCAACCGGACGCTGAGAGGCCTGTACGAAACGTCTCTGGCCAGGGACGGGCGAGAAGGGCTGCGCTCCCTGGAGCGGAATCCCGTGGCCGCGGTGATCTCAGACCAGCGGATGCCCGGCATGACAGGGGTGGAGTTCCTGGCCGAAGCCTCTCGGAGGTGTCCTTACACCCAGAGGATCCTGCTCACCGGGTACACCGAAGTGGAAGGGATCATCGATGCGATCAATGCGGGGCACGTCTTCGGGTACCTCTCCAAGCCGTGGCACCCGGACGATCTTCTGGCCACACTCCGTAGGTCGGTGGAGACCCACCAGCTTCTCAAGGACAAGGACCGGCTCCTCACGGATCTGCAGCAGAAGAACGAGGAACTGAGGGACCTGCTCGAGCAGACGAGACAGCTCGAGGCCGAGAAGATTCAGGCGGAGCGATGGGCGGCCCTGGGCAAGCTGGCCGGTATGGTCGCGCATGACCTGCGCAATCCCTTGACCGCGATCCAGTGTCAGGCGGGCCTTCTCCGGGATCGAGATCTTGCGGGAGCGAACAAGGATCGGTCGGTCCACGCGATCCTGGATCAGGTTCAGCGAATGGGCCATACGATCGATGAACTGCTCCTGTTTGCCAAGCCGAGGGATGCGCGTTCCTGTCTGGTCCCTTATGAACTCTCTGCCCTGGTGGCCTCTCTCCATGAGGCCTTTTCGTTGCGGTGCGAAGCGAAGGGGGTTCGCCTTGAGACAAGTCTCGAATACGAGGGGACCCTCTGGATCCGTCCGCCTCAGGTCTACCGCGTGCTCGAAAACCTCGTGAAGAACGCCCTGGATGCGGTCGGGGAGGGGGGTGAAATCCTGATCGCCTCAGAGATGACGAAGGATGAGGAGGTCGTGATCCGGGTGGCCGACTCCGGCCTCGGGGTCCCGGATTCGATTCGCCGAAGCCTGTTCGAGCCCTTTGTCACCCGCGACAAGCCCGGCGGTACGGGGCTGGGCCTGGCGATCGTCAAGAAGATCGTGTGCGAGCATGGGGGAAGGGTCTGGGAGGACCCGTGGAGGTTGAAGGGCGCCTGTTTTCACCTGGCCTTGCCGTTGGGTCCCCCGGAGAAGAGGGTGTCGAAAAACACCCCATCTGAGAGGCTGTCGAGAAATGGTCAGATGCAAGGCGCGCGAAACATGCCCCCGCGAAGGCGGGGGTCCAGATAGATAATGAGGCAGGACTTCTCGTCCGCCGCAGTGACGAAGGATGAGTGCAACGCCGCAGATGGCCGTTTCTCGACAGCCTCAGAAGGAAGGGATGGAGGTCGGACCAGTCCCCCGGAGGGAAATGAGATGCAGGAAGGAAAGAAACGGCTCGGCGAGCTTCTGATCGCCCAGGGATGGGTGCAACAGGAGGACCTCGATGCGGCCCTTGCCGAGCAATCCCGGCAGGGCGGAAGGGTCGGGGCCCTGCTCGTGGAAAAGGGGATCCTCGGAGAGCAGACGCTTCTCGAGGCCCTGTCCCACCAGCTCGGCGTGGAGATCGTGGAGGTCACGGATCGGCCCGGAGACGCGGATGCGCTCGCCGTGGTGCCCTATGCCGTTGCGAAGAGGTACCGGGCCCTTCCGCTCAAGAAAGAACCTCGAGTCCTTCATGTGGCCATGCCCGAACCGCAGGACGCGGAAGCGATTCAGGCCCTCGAGTTCGCCACCGGAATGCGCATCCAGGCCTTCCTGTGTTCCGCCCGGGAGATCGATATCGCCCTCGAGCAGCACTACGGCATGGAAGAGGCCCTGGAGAAAATCGTCAGGAACGTCGCGCAGGAAGCGGACCTGGACGGGTCGAGTGCGTCATCGATCGTTCAAGTGGACACGCCCTCTTCAGGGGAGAAGGCGACCGGCGGGCAGACCGACCCGGTCCAGGCCATGGCCCCGGTCATCCGGCTCGTGAACCTGATCCTGCTGGAGGCGGTTCGAAAAGAGGCGAGCGACATCCATTTCGAGCCGACCCGTCACTACCTGCAGGTCCGTTTCAGGCTCGACGGCGTCCTCAGGCGTCGCATGTCGATCCCCAAGTACCTGCAGCAGTCGGTCCTGAGCAGGATCAAGGTAACGGCGCGGATGGATATCGCCAACAAGCGGACCCCCCAGGACGGCGGCATCCGGCTTCAGGTGGATGCCCGCAGGCTGGACCTCCGTGTCTCCAGTTTGCCCACCTTCTATGGAGAGAAGATCGTCATCCGCCTGCTGGACCAGACCGAGCGGAAGATCGATCTCGGCGTGCTCGGCCTGGAAGGGGATCGGCGAAGGAACCTGGAGGCCTGCTATCGGAGGCCGCAGGGGATGATCCTGGTCACCGGGCCGACCGGGAGCGGAAAGAGCACGACCCTCCAGTGCATCCTCAGGGACCTGCGCTCCGAGGGAACCAACATCGTCACCGTGGAGGACCCGATCGAATACGAACTGGAGGGCATCAACCAGGTGCAGGTGCATCGGGAGGCAGGGCTGACCTTTGCCGACTCCCTGCGCGCCATCCTGCGGCAGGACCCGAACGTGATCATGGTTGGGGAGATTCGAGACGGTGAGACGGCCGAAGTGGCCTTCCGTGCCGCCCTGACGGGCCACCTCGTCCTCTCGACCCTGCACACGAACGACACGGTCTCCACGGTTACACGGTTGGTGGACATGGGCGTGCAGCCGTTCCTGATCAGCTCCGCCCTGCTCGCCGTGATCAGCCAGAGGCTGCTTCGCAAGGTGTGCCCGGGATGCCGCGTAACCGGCGATCCGGATCCCTCCGCGTTGGAGGGATTGCCTGAGGGCCTCCTGGGCGCCGTGGACCGATACCAATGGGGCACAGGGTGCAGCCAGTGCGAACACACGGGATACAAGGGCCGGGTGGGTGTGTTCGAACTCCTGGTCTTTTCTCCTGCCCTGCGGAAGGATGTGGCCAGGGGCGCCGATGAGGGGGCGATCCGCGACAGGGCGAGAAAGGAGGGAATGCTCCTCCTACTGGAAGACGGCATCGAGAAGGTCCGGCAAGGCGTGACAACGGTGGAGGAGGTCCTTTCTGCGGCCTACTGGGAGGGCCCTTTCAATGCAGGGCAGACAGAGGTCACTCATCCGTTCTCGAGAGCGGAGGGCAGGGAGGAGGCGGACAGCCCTTCGAAGGGCCCGGGTCGGCCTACCATCGTCTACTCCGAGGACGATCCGGCCGTGCGAGAAGCCGTCTGCCTCTCCCTGGAGGCCCTGTCCTGCGAGGTGATCCCCGCAGTCGACGGGCAGGAGGGCTGGGAGAAGGTGCAGCGTCACTTGCCGGACCTGGTCATCACCGATATCGAGATGCCCAGGCTGGACGGGTACGGGCTGCTCCAGAAGATTCGGACCGAGTTGAGAACGGCCTTCATTCCGGTCATCCTGCTGACCGGCAAGAACCGGTGCGAGGACCGCATGAAGGGGTTCCTGCTAGGCGGCGACGACTACATCGAAAAGCCCTTTGACCACCGGGAGCTTCTGGCCCGGGTGAAGCGCTGCCTGGAACGCAATGCCTTTCTTCGCCAGGGGGCAGCGTCGAGGGGTGCCGCCGCGGGATGAGAAAGGGCGCAAGCCTTGACAAGGTATAACCCGGGTTATACCATGACCCTCATGAAGACAGCCATATCCATACCCAACGATGTATTCGAGGCAGCGGAGAAGATGGCGCGACGCCTTGGGTTGTCTCGAAGTCAGTTGTACGCGAACGCCGTATCGGAATTCGTCCGCCGCCATTTCAGTGACGATGTAACCGAAAAGTTGAACCAGATATATGACGAGGAGTCTTCCGAACTGGATCCGGTCACCCGAGTCCTCCAACATGCCAGCCTGGGCAGGGACGAGTGGTAATGCGGCGGGGAGAAATATGGTGGGCAAACCTCCCTGCGCCCAAAGGATCCGAACCCGGATACCGACGCCCCTTACTGATACTCCAATCCGACGATTTCAACCGAAGTCGTATTCAGACTGCCATCGCCCTCGTCATCACTTCGAATCTTCGATTGGCCGAAGCTCCCGGGAACGTCGTTCTCTCCAAGAAAGACTCCGGCCTTCCCAGAAGATCGGTGGTCAATGTGTCACAGGTAATCACTGTAGACAGGTCTTTCCTGGCCGAGAAGGTAAGGAAACTGAGTCCCGACAAAGTGCGTGAGATAGAACTGGGCGTTCGCCTCGTTCTTGGATTGTGAGGCCTGTGCAGATCCTGGATCCTCCAATCTGTCTGCCAATTGTGTGATCTCTGAGAAGACGCCTCAGAGGACGCCATGTTTCGATCTGAGAGGTTCAACGGAAGTTCGAATTCAGTGAGTGAGCACCCTGAGCAATTATGGGGTCTCAGTCTTCCAGGCATAAGCCCCGTCCCGACATGTAGTGGTTGTCCTATCTATCCTTTGACCCTCTCCTGACTGTTCTACCTGCCTCTCAAATGTTTTTGAAAAATCTATAACGTCTGGATGCGTTAAATAACTTTTCCGTTGACATAACGGCATCGACCAGCCTAGAGTGGTTTTGTCTTATATGGTGGACTCAGCTTTGGCGAATATTTCACAAGATTCTAGTGAACTAGTTCACAGACTTCACTTCCGATTTCTGATTATTCTAAGTGAGCAAAGCCGGCCTTTTTCAGTTTTCTACAAGACCCCCACATCACGGGGGAAGACGCCAGGACAATGGATGGTCTTGCCGCTCAATTGAGGGAATTGCCCCGGGGCCAGAGAAAAGGACAAATCCTCTAATACAAGATCATGGAGGAGGAGAGAGAATGCCTAAGAATCTTCTGAAAACCATAGTCGCGGCGATAACGCTTTCCGTTTTGCTTGGCACAAGCGGAGCACTGACGCAGAGGGGTGAGCCTCCCGAGGAGTGCGCCCTCTTGGACGACCCGAAGATTCGTGGGCTCATGTCGGCCATGCTCGAGACCAGGCTGTTGCTACAATGCGGCCGCAAGGACGAATTGGGCCTGGATTTGGTCGGCGTCCTGGAGACAAAGGGAATTCCCTTGGTCCCTCGTGGCAGCCAACTTCCCGGGGTTGTGACGGACGTGCTGGTCAACGACCCTTCAGGAGATGCCGGCGCCAACACGCAAACACAGAGCGAGACCAGCATTGCCTTGAATGAGGATACGGGTACCCTTTGTGCCTGTTACAACGACTCCTACCACATGTTCGAGTATACGGGTAGCTCCGGCTTTTCCAGTTCCATCGACGGGGGTATCAGTTTTATGGACCATGGGATGCATCCGCGAGGCCCTGGTGGTCGGAGCGGAGGGGACCCGAGCGTTGTCTGGAGAAGATCCGATGGCCTTTTCTACTATGCTGCTTTGTGTGACGCTGGCCTGTGTCTCTGGCAGTCCCTGGACGATTGTGCAAGCTTTTCCCAGTACACTGTCATCCATTATGGACCGTGGGGGGATGACAAGGAGTTCATGGCCGTAGACAACTACCCGGCCAGCCCGTACTATGGGCGTCTTTACGTGGCCTGGACAGATTTCGATGCCGGTGAGCGGATATACGTCACCCACTCCAGCGATCTGGGCTGGTCTCCACCGGTGGCGGTAAGTGCTGAGGGCGTTGATGTCCAGGGAGCGTGGCCGGCCGTTGCACCGAACGGAGACTTCTTTGTGGGCTGGGTGCGCTGGAACCCCTTTCCGGACGGCCCCATTGACATCGAGATCGTACGATCCACAGACGGCGGAGCCTCGTTCTCTGCGGCAACCAATCCCCTGACGGGTGCGGTGAATCCTCGCGATGCCTCAGCCACTGGCGAATGCTACAGGCCTGCCCTAAACGGAGACATTCGATACCTGCCTTCACCGCAACTGGTTGTCGGGCCGGCCGGCGCCCTTCACGTGGTGTATTCCTACGATCCCGACGGCCATGACACGGGCGACGTGGTAGACGTTTTCTATCGCCGCTCGACAGACAACGGGGCTACCTGGGGCCCTGAGGTTCAACTGAACGATGACGGCACCCAGACGGACCAGTGGTTCCCAACCGTCAGCGTCGGGCCCACGAACAATGTGATTGCAACCTGGTATGACCGCCGGCTCGACCCTTCCGACAATTACATGTTTGACTACTACGGGCGTCTTTCCAGTGACGGAGGTGTGACCTGGGGAAGCAACATCCGGATCTCTGACATCTCCTCTCCGGTGTATATCGACCCCTATTTGGCTACTTGTTACCACGGTGACTACGATCAGCAGGTGCAAGACGAAGATCACGTGTACATCCTTTGGTCCGACGACCGGAATGTACAGGATGGACATCATGATCCGGACATCTGGTTCGAGAAGCAGAATTTGACATGCAATGACACCGATGGCGACGGCTATGGGGATCCCGCAAGTCTTGCGTGTACCTCTCCCGGGGGGGACTGCGACGATTCAAATCCGGACGTGAACCCTGGTGCCCGGGAAGGGCCGGGCGGAGACCTCACGTGCAGCGACACGCTGGACAACGACTGCGACGGAAACGTCGACCTTGCCGATCTCGGCTGTATCGAATGCGTTGATAATGACAGTGATGGGTACGGGTCTCCTGCAAGCGGGAACTGTACCTATTCAGAGTCGGACTGCGATGATGCAAACCCGGACGTGAATCCCGAGGCTCCCGAAATATGCGACAACAACATCGACGATGACTGTGACGGCGAGATCGACACGAAGACCGACTACAGTGTAACCGCGCCCGTCATCGTGGAAGGGAATACTTGCGGAGCCGGCCACGATTGTGCCGGCAACCCAAGCGAGGAGCATGTCTACGAGGTGACGATTCTCTCGGACGGCTCCTGGACCTTCGACCTGTGCAATTCTTCGTACGACACGTATCTTCTCGTGGGAACCACGCCGGGTGCAAACGACGTTGGAGAGGATGACGACGGATGCGACACCTTTCAGTCACGTTTGACGGCAACGAATCTCCCGGCAGGGACGTACTACGTGACGGTCGAGGGTTTCGCAGATTTCGACTGCGGAGACTATATTCTGGATATTCATCCGGCCGGTTCGGGTTGCATGTCTGACTTCCTCATAACGGCTCCCACCACAGTGACGGGGAACACCTGCGGAGCCGGCAACAATTGTGTAAACATGCCAACCGAGGAGCATGTCTATGAGGTGACGATTCCCTCGGACGGCTCCTGGACCTTTGACCTGTGCAATTCTTCGTACG
>JAUWSZ010000695.1 GCA_030609865.1 bacterium
AGAAGTCACCTAAGGACACGCGAGAGCGTGAAGGCATGAAAAGGGCCTACCGCTCGGAGTCAGAACCCGGGGTCACGGAGACGTAGGACGGGAACAAGGGGGATCCGGATCGCAGGGACAGGTACCCGATTCCCAGGTGCGGGTTGTCGAATCCGCGGCTGATTCCCCCCTCCGGGAAGACGCACAGGAGCCTCCCGTTTCTCAGCTCGGCCAGCGATTTTCGGACGGCCCCCACGTCCTTCCGGTCTCTTCGGACCGGAACGCATCGCATCCAGTCGAGAAACCAGCGAAAGCCGGGAATCCGGCAGTATTCCTGAGCAACGAGGTAGGAGATCACCCTTCGGGTGGTCGCCGCGAGGATGAAGGGGTCCACGCTGCTCCGGTGATTGCACACGAGGATGGCAGGCCCTTTCGCTGGAAGGGGGTCGCCCGCCTCCCAGGAGAACCGGTGCCGGACCTTGCAGTACAGACGATTGATGTTCCAGAGGAAGAGGCTGAGACGGTCTTCGTCCACGAGGATCCCCGAGGACCTCCGCAGGGGTCGCTGTGGGTCCTTCGGCTTCACGCGGGGGGCTTGTTTGTGTTTCATGCTTAAGGAGCGCATGTGACGCGCAGATACTGGGATGGGGTTGGCTTCACGTACTTGAGACCGGGACAGGGGGCGAGGTACTTCACCGGGTACTCCTCTCCCAGGATGCCAAAGATCTCGACACAGGCGGAACAGACGAGGGCCGTCCTGTGGATCGAGTAGGGGATAACAGGGCCCTGATTCTCCTGAAAGAAAAGGCGGGGGAGGACGAAGTTCAGATGGTTGGCCGTGTAGTAAGAAAAAATCTCCTGAAGGGACCGGTCGATCCCCTCGGCGGCGAGGTACGCGTTGATGTTCTGAACCTCCCAGGGGGAGAAGGACCCCCAGCCCTCGGGCAGGATCTCCGGAACGCGGACGTCGCGCAGCATCGAGACCACATCCTCGTCCGTGGCGATCCGGGGAGGATGGAAGTCTTCCAGGGTGACATCGCCCCACGGAGTGAGCCCGTTCAGGGGTTGGTTCGTCACGACAAGGGACTGACCCTGCCGGTGGGATGAGCGATACCACGAGCCCTGGCGGAGGCATTGGAGATCCCAGATGCCGGGCTCGACCAGGGCGATCTCCCGGCGAGGGTACAGTGCCTGGCAGGGGGTATGCTTGGCCCTGTAGACGCGCTTCTTGTCTTTGCGGAATTCGGCAAGGGCGTCGCCCTGCGCGACGGGATCGAGCCAATAGATATGCTTTCTGAATTCACCCATCTGTAAAGTTTATCACATTCGGCTTCTGTTATTAAGAGCCGTTCCGTGCCAGGTTATTGGGTATTAGGTATTAGGTATTAGCCCACCCCCCACCGCCACTGATTCACGGGCACCCTGGGGGGTTGGCGGGGAGCTAATACCTAATACCTAACTGCTAATACCTGACTGCTAACAGCCAATTGACACCACTCACTACATGACGCGCTTCCGAAAAGAGTACCGGAACCAGCCGGACGAAATATTGGCCGCGTTCCGGAGCCTGACCTCCACGGGCCGGGCCCTGTACTTGACCTCCTTTATCCTCACGGTCGGTTTTTCGGTGCTCGTCTTCTCACACTTCAAGCCGATCATCTACTTCGGTCTGCTGATGGCCGTGACCATGGTCAGTGCCCTGGTGGGAGACCTGGTGTTGCTGCCTGTTCTCCTGATGGTCTTGAAGCCGATGCGGAAGGGGGAAGCGTAAGAACAGGGGTCAGGGGTCAGGGGTCAAGGCCCCGTAACCCCTCCACTTGCTCGTCCTCGTCCTTGTCCTCGTCCTCGGACCAAATGGAGGAGAAAGGCGAAAGGGCAGAAGCAGGGGTCAGGGATCAGGAGTCAGGCAAAATCGCCGCTCCCTGAAGGGCTGTTCGGCTGTGCCGCCTTGTTCACGAAACTCCGAGCGGCATGGGCTGGTTACTGCGTGGGAGTTGCCTCGAAAAAGGTGCGATCGAAATCGTTGTTGAAGGGGACATTCGTCATCAGGAGCCGTTCGTTCGTACAGTCGTATTCGATGGCCTGCAGGAAATCAAAGTCCCGGGACGGCGTATAGGCAGCATCAGGGGTCTGCCCGCCTACTGCCGGATCGTACTGTTCCACCTGAAACTCAGCGATATTCTCTTTCAGCAGGACCAAGTCTGCCGATGTGCCCTCCTCGTTCGAAGAAGGAATTGTAAGCCCTGTGACGCGCTGTTCCCTCTGAACAAGGGATATGGCTGTATCGAGATCCAACGTCGCGGTGCTGGTTGAGGGATCGGAGATCCTGTAAACCCAACCTCCGACGCCATTTATCAGTTTCTTGCTGATGAAAAGCGCCTTGGTATCCGTTTGCCTTGAGAGGGCGAGGTCAACGAGACGGAAATTGTCTTGCGACATTGTGGCGAGGGTGTGGGTGGAGTCGGGATCGGGCACCCAGGTCTCAAGATCCACGGAGAGCCTTTTGACACTGCTATCGCCTACTTCTTCGTTGAGGACGAAGAGGGTCGCTGTGTCGCCGTCTACATCGAGGGCGAGGGCCGTGGGAGACGCTAAGAAGCCCGTACCGAGGTCGCTGTTCGTAAGAGGGTACGGATTGCTGAACTCATC
>JAUWSZ010000545.1 GCA_030609865.1 bacterium
CCTGGTGGGGCTCGAAGCACCCCAGGTCTTGGCTCGTTCCCGGATCCATCCGATGTAGACCCCCCGCGGGATGTTTCGGAGGAGTTGGCTCAAACTTCTTTCCTGAAGGCTCCCTTCGGGTGGGTCGTAGGTTGGATCCGTCAGCATCTGTGTGTAGTTGCTCGCCACGGCGCTCAGTAGAAGCATGGCGCTTACCCCATCGAAAACGGTATGAGACATCTTCAGGCACAACCGGTGCTCGTCTTCGGCAAGACGAATCAAGAGGGCACGCACCTGTGGACCCTCCATGATCCTGAGGGGCTGGTTCACGAATTCGCGTTGAAGGGCGCGATCTGCTGCAGGCGGGTCTTGTTCCTTGCCAAGGTCACGATAGGACCAGACATCATCTCTCCCCGGCGTTCCTCTCGCGTGAGATATGTCGAAAGAGTATCTCCAGCCCTTGGGAACGATCCTTGCGCGGCAGATCGGGAACTGCCGAAAGAGGGCCAGAAAGGCCCTGGCCAGGATCTCCGCATCCAGGGGGCCCCTTAGATGAAGGAGGGCGTTCTCGCCAAGGTTGGGGAGCAGCACTTCGTGAACCAGGGACAGCTTGTCGATGAGTCCCAGGGGCACCTGCTCAATACGGCCTTCACGTTCCATTTGAAATCCTCAACAAATCTGCCCGCGAACCACCCAAGGGATTGGATGTTTCACGCGCTTTTCTTTACACTCTACGGAAAGATACAGGCCGTAACATACCAAAGAAAGAACCGATCCGCCAGCAGATCATCTGCCCCGCCCATTGAGGAAGAGACAGATGGAAGACCTCCATGTGAAGATCTTGTGGGGAATCGGGTTCTTCCTGCTGTATGCCCTGCTCCTGCAGCCGCTGATCGTACGCATCCTCTTTCCGCTCGCCAGGGAGGGTGCACGGCAACCGAGGATGCGTACGACGGTCCCGCTCATCCTTCTCTCTCTGGCTCTCCTGGTTTTACCCCTCATCGTTATCGACACGTTTGCGATTGTTCGGCTTTTCTATGCCATGATGGCGATCACCAACATACAGAAGGTGGTGAGTTACATAAAAGAGGGAGGGAGTGCCGGGCCCCTCGGTGAACAAAAGGAAGAGTACTTGTCTTTTATGGCCGACTACACGACGAACTTTGCGGAAAGGCCGGTTCCTCTTTCTGCGGATGAGGGGACCCCGGATCCTGGTCAACTGAGGTTTCGGGCCCTGCTGAAGCTTGCGGTTCCGGCGATCGTGATCCTGCTGAACGTGAAATTGGGCCTGTGGCGCTACACACCGCCTCTGTGCGCAACCGCTATGAAGGGTCTCCTGTTTATCGTTGGGCTGTCCGCTCAGCAGGATCTCGTGCGTGCCGGCCTGATCAAGAGAGGCTTCAGGCCTGACGTAGTGATCCTGGACATGCGGCTCTTCCGATCCGACACCTTTTCCGGGTCTCTGTTGAGGGCAAATCCCACCACCCATCAATGGCTACTCCGATACGTGTACCTTCCCCTCGGGGGGAAGATGCATCTCCTGCGGAGTACCCTCGCCTGCTATCTGTTGAGCGGCCTTTGGCACGAGTATCTGCTGAGCATTGCCTCGATGCGAATCAGCGGATTGTGGTTTGCTTACTTTGCGTTGAACGGGTTGTTTGTCTATGGTGACGGATTTGTGAGGCCCCATCGACAGGCCTTGTTCCGCAAGGTGGGGGAATATACCTTCGCATGCCGGGCCTTGAAGATTGCCTGGCTGATCGGATACTCCTTCATCCAGTTGTGCCTCGCGCACTTATTCATGACAGGGCTTGGCCAGGTGATCCGGTTTCACTGACGACATCCGATCTGCCGTTCCAACAGAAGGGGTTTCCCGATGGTTGGACCAACATCCCCCCTGATCCTCTGTATGCCGCATTGCGACGTGCTGGGGCATGCCGGCCGCACCCTTCGTCTCGCCGTGGCCCTCCGCAAGGCGCTGCCGGGCCACCGGATCGAGTTTGCAGGACGCGGACGCTGCCGGGAATTCATTGAAGAGGCAGGATTTGTGTTCCACGACGTCATTGAATTCCTCCAGGGAGACTGGAAGGTAGTGGAGGACAGGGCCAAGAAGCACAGGGATACTGTCCGCGATGAAGGCCTCGTGAGGCAGTTTGTAGAGGAGGAGCTCGCTCTGTTCGAAAGGCTCCAACCCTTGGCGGTCATTGGAGATCACAGGTACAGCTTGTTTACCTCTACACAAATCGCTCGCATTCCCTTGATTGCCATCACCAACGCCTTCTACACCCGCCATTCGAGGCTGCGGCTCGGGACCCCAAAGACACTGTTTCCGATCTATCACCACCATCCTCGTCTCGCCTGCCTGCACCCCTTGATCTCATTGCCTCTCCGTCCCGTCATCCCATCCTTCATTCGGTGGTTGAGCCATCTCCACTGCGTACCCTACGATGCAGTCCGCAAGCAGTTCGGATTGCCGCCACATCAAGACCTTTTCGACTTCTACTCCGGAGACCAGGTCCTGCTGCCCGACTTGCCGGACATATGCCCCACCCGGGATCTGCCGACCAACTACCATTACGTCGGGATGTTCGGCTGGAGCCCTGAGACGGAACTGCCTCGAGAGATTCCGGAACGGAAAGGGGTGATCTACTTGACCATGGGATCCACGGGACGGCCTGAGGAGTTCAAAAGCATCCTTGCCGGCCTGCACGGATTCCCTGAATATACGGTCGTTGCCACCCTTGGGCCGCACATTCGACCGGATGCCCTGGGGTCCCTGCCCGAGAACTTCAGGGTGTACCAGTTTCTCCCGGGTGAAAAAGTGCTTCCCAGGGCGGTGCTGGTCATCCATCATGGGGGCATGGGGATCCTCGGACAGTGCCTGAAAGCCGGGGTCCCGATGGTCTGTATCCCCGGCAATGTGGAGCAGGAGGTCATGGCGCGACAGTTCGTACGGAAGAACGGCCTTGGCCTTCTCGTGGAACGTTACGGCCTCTCTCCGCAGAGGCTGGAGAAGAAGGTCCGTCAGGTCCTGCGGATTCCGAGATATGCGGATCGTGTGCAATCGTATGCCAGGCGTTTCCAGTCAGCGGATCCCGTGGCATCCGCTGTAGAGAAGGTGGTGGAACTCATCAGGGACGATGCCTTTCTGGAGGCGGTTCGAAAGGGCGTATGGAAGAGACCCTAGCAGCCCGTTGAAAAAGTAGCTGTTGGAGGCTGTTCAAAAAGTTCCAGATGCAAGGCAGGCAAAACATGCCCCCGCGAAGGCGGGGGTCCATGTAACGATGAGGCGTACTTACTGTACGTTGAATGACGAGGGATGAAGCCGAACGCCGCAG
>JAUWSZ010000613.1 GCA_030609865.1 bacterium
GACCTCTCGGCGACCGACCTTCAGCAGATGGTCGGAAGGGCGGGAAGGCGGGGGAAAGACCGGGTCGGGTTCGCCCTGGTCATCCCCGGCCCGTATCAGAACCCGAAGCTGATCCACGAGCGGTTCCGCGCCCCCCCGGACGTGATCGAAAGCCAGATCCGGATCAACTTCTCGATGGTGCTCAACCTGTTGCAGTCACACGCCCCGGAGGAAGTCCGGGTGCTGATCGACCGGTCCCTGGCCGCCTTCCAGCAGGCCCGCCGGCTCGAGGCACGCAGGACGGGGGGGGGCCGTGGGAAGGCGGAGAAGGTCGACGTGTGCGAGGCCCTCTGGCAGGACTTCCTGAGACACACGGGCTTCCTCCAGGAGACCGGGTTCGTGGACGACCGGGACGAGCTTACCTGGGAGGGGCAATGGGCGGCCCAGCTTCGGCTGGATCACCCGTTGCTCGTGGCCGAGGCGATCCGGAAGGGTTCCTTCGACGGGGCCCCGCCCGAGATCGTTGCCGCGATGATCGCGCCCTTCGTGGTGGACAGCGATCGGAGCGAGGAGCTGGACAAATCCCTCACGGTTCGCTCGCAGGACCTCTCCCGGCGGCTGGACCGAATGAAGCGGGACCTCAAGGATTTGAGCAGGCGGATGAAGCGCGGTGGATTCGAGATCTCGGAGATCCCGATGTGGCCCGCCCTTGCCACCTTTCTCTGGGCCAAGGGCATGAGCTGGACGGCCGTGCTCCGCGCCGTACCGCTGGAGGAGGGCGCCATGTCGATGATGATCATGCGGACAACAGACCACCTGAACCAGATCATGGGCCTCCGCCAGTCCCACCCAGAGCTGGCCGAGGTCGCTCGCGAGGCGACCCCGCTCATCTTCCGCGAACCCGTGTGGATGTGACGAGTGGCTGTCCCCGATTCTACGGGGGGCTGTCCCCGATCTTAGAGAAGGGCGGGGGCGGGCTGTCAGGCGGTTTGTCTCGCAGATGCGGCTCTGCTCTCATTGTACGCGCGGCGATTTTGAAAGGCGCGATCGGATCGGGTCCGGAGTTGCCGCCGAGAATATCCTGAATGTTGGCCTGGTTCTCCAGCTTGCGGATAAGATTTCTTGCGGCAGCCTCCCAGGTGAACTGCCGTGCGCTTCGTCTTGCCGCTTTTCGAATTCTTGCGCTTTCCTCGGGGTGCTCCCGCAAGTACATGACATAATCCGTGATCTCCAGGGGGTCCGAGGTCTCCAACACGAAGGCGTTGACAAAGGGAATGGCATAGTCCTCCCCGGTGCAGCCCGTGAAGGCGACACCGCCCGCCGCCATGGTCTCGAGCCCCACAATCCCGAAAGGCTCGTGACCGCTGTTGGCAAGCACGCCGTCCGCGGCGCGGTAGATCACCCGAAGAAAAGCAAGGGGCAGGGGAGACCTGAAATCGATGAATTCTGCCCGGCCCGGCCCCTGAAGTGCAGCCACATAGCCGGCGGGTGTTTCTCGGTCTACCCGGGCCTCGCGGACCTCAAGGCCAAGGTCGCGCGCGTGGTCCATGACATGCTGGCCGTAAGGCTCGATCCCTCCTCTGGCCACGAGCGTTGCCTTCACACCTCTCTGTTTGAGTTCCGCCGTCGCCTCGATCGCCGAATCCCAGCACTTGTCCGGGTCCCAGCGGGCCACCTTGCAGAGGATGGTATCTGCCTTGAGTGCATCCTGCACGCCTTTGGCTTGGCCGTCGTCGACCTTCTCGAGAAGGCTCTTCGGAATGCCGTTTGGGATGACCAGCGGATTGAGACCCATTTCCCACATGAGGTGTTTCATGTAGCGGCTCACCGTAGTGATCGTGGCGCAGCGGGTGAGCCTCTCCCAGTGGATACGGTGGAAGGAGTAAGTGTTATTGGCGTTCCAGAACATCAGCGCACGGTCTCTCCGACCGTGTGCCTCGAGCAGGTCGCTGATCCGACACATCGTCTCTGTGGTCTGCCATTCCTCACCCAGGATCGCTACACTCTTCTCACGCCTCAGCGCAGGCGTGAGGATCCGGTCCATCACATACCCAGGAATGGACTCGTTGAAATCAAAGACCTTCTCTTCCTCCCCGTCATAGACACCGTTCGGGTGATAGCGGCTGATCCACTGGCACCATCGATGCAGCACGAGCCTTCCACCCTTCCGGGCCTCCTCGCCGTTGAGCCCGGGGTCTCCAATGAAGAAAAGATGCGTCCGGAACCCCATGTTCGAAAGCATGGACGAGAGGTGGTTCACGCGTACGCCCAACCCGCCTGCCATTGAGTACCGGTCAGGCCCCTCGAAAGAGAGGATGACGAATTCAGTGTTCTCCGGCGTCAATTGTGGCAGTGTTGGCACAGGCACCTTCCACGGCGCTTATTCCGTTTTAGAGTCTTCCGTCGAAACAGCGTAAGCATTTAGCCGTTAGCCTTTAGCTATTAGCCCACCTCTCTCCCCCCAGCGCGTATTCGGAGGAGTGGTGGTTGGGAGCTAATAGCCAACAGCTAACAGCCAACTGCTCCCAACCCCCTTTCAACTTTCGCCTTGCGGCCGACAAGCCGCATCAGGATACTTCCTTAGCCTTTATCCGAAGAGGGGACGGGATGTCAAGAAAAATCACAATATATGGGGGCAAGAAGACGAGCAAGCTCAAGATATTGTGCTCGTGCACCGGCTATTTGAAAATACTAAACTGCCAGCTCTGCCGTTTCCAGCGAGCATTCGTGCCCGTGCCCAGGCCGAAGGCCGGTGCCCGTGCCCGATTCAATAACGCAAAGGAAGCTGAAGAGCATGGTAACAACCAGCAATTTGAGCCAATAGGGTGTCCAAATAAAAGCAGTAAAGGATGGAAATCGTCCTACGCATAGAGGTAATATGCCCATTCACATGCCGCTCGGCATCCTTGTTCCGGGCACGGGCACGCACACGGGCACGAGGTCTATTTGGCACCTGTTGTTAGGGGGGTCTCAGACCGCCTGGCGCCTGGCAGGGCTCGGCCTCTTGC
>JAUWSZ010000524.1 GCA_030609865.1 bacterium
AGTGGCTCGACAGGCAAAGGTTGCTATGTCTCGGGAGAGGCTTGCCGTTCCGTGTTGTCCTGGGCTCCCTCTCCGATTTGCTTGGGCGCCGTCTCTCCCTCCCCCTACAAAGTCGCCCGGCGCAAATCTCCGACGGAGCCCAGGACAACACGGAGCAACTCAAGCTCTGCCATAGCGACAGTTTCCTGTCGAGCCATCAGGGGCCGCACAGCATCCCTTTCCCATTTAACGTTTGTCCCGCGGCTCGGTGGCCCCTTGATCTACATGAGAACGGACCATTACTGAGCCGCACACTAGATACAAATTGGTTCCTTGTACGCACCGAATACCTCCTTCAGCACGGTCATGATCTCGCCGATGGATGCGTACGTCTTTACCGTCTCGACAAGGTGTGGCATCAGGTTCTCCTGACCCTCAGCGGCACTGCGCAAATCGTCGAGTGCCTTCCGGCATCGGCTATCGTCCCTCTGCCTTTTCACCTTATCCAGCCCCTGAATCTGCCGCTCCTGCATCCGCGGGTCCCACTTATGGAAATCCTGTTTTCTCTTTTCTCCTTCCTCGGCCTGGAATCGGTTCACCCCCACGACGACTCTCTCCCCATCGAGTTCCTCCTTTGCCATCCGGTAGGCCTCTTCCGCGATGCAGCCTTGCATGTATCCCTGCTCCACGGCAGCCACGGCACCACCCAACGCCTCGATCTTCTCCATCTCCAGGACAATCTTCTGCTCTATCTGATCCGTCAAGGCCTCCACATAGTAGGATCCACCCAGGGGATCCACGGTCTTGGTGACCCCTGTCTCGTAGGCACAGATCTGCTGTGTCCGGAGTGCCAACCGGGCCGTCTCCTCGCTCGGGATTGCAAAAGGCTCATCCAGTGCCGGGTGCAGCATGCCTTGCGCGCCACCCAGGATATTCCCGAGAAGCCCGTAGGACCCTCGGATCAGGTTGTTCTCGGGCTCCTGGGCCCGGTAGTAGCTGCCCCCCACGGTGCCGGTGAAACGGAAGAGCATCGATGCCGGCTTCTTGGCCTCGAAGCGCTCCTTCATGATCCTGGCCCAGAGCCTCCGTGCCGCCCGGTAGCGTGCCGCCTCCTCGAAGATCTGGGTTCCCGTGGCGAAGAAGAAGCTGATCCTTCTGGCAAAGGAATCGATGTCCAGCCCTCTACCTAGCACCTCCTGGATGTAGGCGATCGTGTTAGAGAAGGCGAAGGCCGCCTCCTGCGTCATCGAGGCACCCGCCTCCCGCATGATGATGCCACGGACATTGAAAGGGTAGAATTTCGGAAGGTTCTTCGTGCAGTACTCGACGATGTCGGTCGTGAGCCGGAGGGCCGGCTTCGGGCCGAACACCCACATGCCGCGAGACACGTACTCGCACAAGATGTCGTTCGACAGGGTCCCACTCAGTTGTTGAGCCTGCACCCCCTGCTTTTCTGCCAGGGCAATATACATGGCCAGGAGAATCGCCGCGGGTGCGTTGATGTTGAAGGAGGACACGATCTTGTCCAGGGGAAGGCCCTCGTAGAGGATCTCCATATCTCGCAGCGTATCGACCGCGAGGCCCACCCGACCCACCTCCTCCCCGGCGAGCTCGTCGTCCGAGTCGACCCCCATCTGGGTGGGCAGATCGAAGGCGCATGCAACCCCATGGTTGCCGGTCTTGAGAAGGAACTTCCATCGTTTGTTCGTATCCTCTGCCGTCCCGAACCCGGAATAGAGCCGCATGGCCCACGGCCGGGTTCTGTACATGGTCGGGTACACGCCACGGGTGAACGGGTACTCGCCCGGGTATCCCACCTTTTCGAAGAAATCCTGGTCTGCCACGTCCTCCGGGTCATAGACCACCTTGATTTCCTCGCCGAGTTCACTCTTCACCGGGAGGGCCTTGTCGATTTCTTTCTCTTTTTCCCAGCGGAGTCGTTCTTGTTTTATGTCCTTTGTAAACTTCATCGTTTTCCCCAACCATTGGCCCACCCCTGGATTCCCGCCTGCGCGGGAATGACGGGATGAGGTCTATGTCTCTAGCTTAGCCTTTAGCTCTTCCCGGAAATCCGGGTTTGCGAGTCCGATCAGGGCGTCGGCCCTCTCGGAGATCGATTTTCCTCGCAGGTCTGCAACGCCGTACTCGGTGGCCACATACTGAACACAATGCCTGGGCGCTGTCACCGCGGACCCCTGAGGAAGAGTGGAGACGATCCTGGAGTGTTTTCCGTCCGGGCTCGCGGCGGTCATGGCGATCACCGATTTTCCCCCCCGGGAATAGCGGGCCCCTGTGAGGAAATCGAAGCTGCCGCCGATGGCACTGATCTGCCTTCCCTGCACGGTCTCGGCGTTCATCTGGCCGGTCAAATCGATCTCGATTGCTGAAAGAACCGAAACAAAAGAATCGATCTCCCCCACCACCCTCGAGTTGATCGTGCGGTGGATCGGCCTGCCCTCGACCATCGGGTTGTCGTGAACGAAATCGAACAAACGCTTCGTTCCAAGGATCTCGGTCACGCGAATGCTTGCTGGACCCGAGAGGCCTCCTCCGGGGTCCACAGCACCGGCCTCCACCAGGTCCACGATCCCATCCACCCCCATCGCGAAGAATTTGAGGTTGCGTTTGTCTCGCAGGGCCTGGATCACCGCAGATGGGATCCCTCCGATGCCGATTTGCAGCGTTGCCCCGTCGGGTATCAGCTCGGCCACGTGTTCGCCGATCTTCTTTTCCGTCTCTCCGATCTCCTTGGGAGGCGGGAATTCGAGCAGGGGCCTCGAGGTCTCCACGATGCAGTCGACCTGGGATGTGTGGATGAAGCAATCGCCCAGGACCCGGGGCATCTGCTCGTTCACCTCGGCAATGACCGTGTCCGCCTCCAGGGCTGTGGGCAGGGCATGACTGATCGACACCCCGAGGCTCATGTAGCCGTTCTTGTCCGGGGGAGAGGTTTGGATCAGGGCCCTCTTGACGGGCCAGATCCCGTCCCGGGAAAACATCCAGGCCGCATCCCCCTGGCGCATGGGGATGTATTTCACGGTGCCCTTGGTGAGAAGCTTGCGGATCGGCGGAGCACATTGCCACGTCCGGAAGGTAAAGGCCTTTTCCAGGCCAGGCTCCAGGAACTTGTACTCGATCTGGAGTCCGCTCACGATCTCCACGCCCTCGATCCGCTCGTGGTCTTGGACCAGCGCTTCCACGAGGGTCTGCGGCAGACCGCAGCACAGGGGAAGGACGATCCGATCCCCTGACTGAACGGCCTGAATGGCCTCTTGTGCACTCACTTTTCTTGGAGAACCCGAAGGCATTTTCTTTCCCCTTCGTTCGTTCATAAGATCGGGAGCCGTCTACTTACCCGTGAACTTCGGCTCACGTTTCTCCAGGAACGCCTCCACCCCTTCCCGGTGGTCCTTGGAAAGCAAACAGATCGACTGGAGATCTGCCTCGAG
>JAUWSZ010000381.1 GCA_030609865.1 bacterium
CCAGCGCATGGTCCTTGACTTGCTAGAGATTCCAACTTCAGTCTATGGCCAATGAGGGGGGTGACTAAATTCACGAAAAAGGGCATTCTTGACCTGCGGAAAGTAGGCTGTGGGGCGATGGCAAAATGCATGAAATTCTTAGGAGAGTCCAATCAGGCAAACTATTCTTGCCTCTGCCTGTGGTAAAGAAGCTGTTCGAGGATAACCAAATAGGCATCAACTGCGGCTCTTAGGACGCATGCTGGATGCCTTGGCTGGCTTCACGACCTCGAGATTTGTATGCTTGGCGATCTTGTCGAAGTCCCGATCATTGTGAAGCAAAGGAACTCTGTGCTCAATGGCAACCGATGCGATCATACAATCCAGGGGGGTGCGGATTGTGAGGCCTTTCTTTCGCAAGGCTCGATACATTTTCGAAGAACGCAGGAATGTGGCGTGCGTCATAGGGAGAAAGACGAGAGACTCGAAGTAGTCTTTGGTTTTGGTGTATTCTGAGTCAGATCGGATTCCCTGGAGTGCTTCGGCAAGAACGATCCCGCAGATGCAGATATCCTCGCCGGTCTGAAGAAGTTGCTCCAGGGTGGCTACATGCGGGCGTGGTCTTCCGGCGAAGAAATCGATCCACACGGTCGTATCGACAAGGATCATCAGGATCGGCCTTTACGCCATGCCTTCAGATCTCCTTCCCATTGGACAGCACCTTTCAGTTCCAGGATCTTCTTCTGGCGTTCACGACGCAGGAGTTCATGAAGCGCGTGGTCAATCAGGGCGCGGCGTGTCTTGATCCCTGTGGCCTTCTGGCATTTTTCGACCAGCTTGTCATCGAGCACTACATTCGTCCTTCCCATGTCTCTTGCCTCCTATCTTTAACAATACACATTATACAATGATTGAATGTGTATTGCAAGAGGAACCCTCTACGAATCCTGAACCTGGAGATCAAAGCCAATGAGCTACTGTTTCTCGATTCGGCACGGGATGTATTTGTGGATCGGGTTGCCGGTCATGGGCTCCCTGCGGTCCGCAGAGATGAGCTCGTTCACGTTCACGCCGATCTGTTCCAGGTCTCCGGTCTCCTTGTTGGTATGGACAAGCCCGAATCCGTGGGGGATCGAAAGGTTGCCCGGGTAAATGTCGTCTGTGACCTTGGCATCGATGGAGACCGTGGATGTGTCTGTCACGAGCGTCACGGTCTCACCGTCCGCGATCCCCAGGCGCTCTGCGTCCTTCTCGTTCATCCTCACGTAGTTCGTGGGCAGCTTTGCCCGACGCCAGTCGTGGTCCCGCTGAATCGTGTTGCACTGGTAATTGGTCCGTTCGCCGGTCTGCAGGATGAAGGGGAAGTCCTTGTCGGCCGCCAAATCTATCGTGTCGGGAATCTCGAGCTCCTTCAGCATCTCCGGGACCTTGGGGATCACCAGATGGATCTTTCCGTCCTCGGTCTTCAGGTGTTCGAGGTTGTTCTCGTCGAAGGTGTCGCAGAGTAGAGCCCTTCCGGGTGGTCCAGGATGGCCTGCATGAGTTCGGAGGCGTCGTCACCGGTGCCGGTGATGATCCCGTTCTTGATCAATGCATCCCGGTGTTTCATGGCAAACATCATCGAGAAGCCCCCGATCAGGGAGAGAACCGGGTGAGGCTCACCCTGGTCCCGCGGCGGTTTGAGCATGGCAAAGGGCAGCAGGCCCGAAACGTCCACGTCCATCTTCTCGAGGATATCGAGGAAGATCTCGCACTCCTGCCTGGCCAGTTCCGGCCCCTTCACCACGGGATGGCGCAGATGAACGTAGATCCCGGGGAAGCCCTTCGGGAAAAGGGCCGCCTCGAACTTCTCGTACCCGCATTTCGCGGGCAGCACGTAGTGGGCGAGTCGCGCGGCCTCGCTCATGGCCGGGTCGATCACGACCAGAAGGTCGAGGGCCTTGAAGGCCTCTTCGTATTTCTTCGTGTCCGCGTACGACCGCAGGGGGTTGCTGCCCTCTACGATCACGGCTCGAATCCGGTCCTCTCCCGGGGTGAGGATCTCTTCGGGCAGGGCATTCGGGGGAAACAACCCGCGGATCTCCTCGATCCCCGCCACTCGGGTCTTCCACTTCTCTCCTTCGCTCTCGAGGTCCAGGGCCATGAAGATCTCCGGAAAAACCGCTCCGCCGGGAACACCTATGTTGCCGGTGATGGCCAGGAGGATGCGTTCCAGGTACACGCTCTCCATCATGTAAATGCCGTGGTAGATGCCAAGGTCGATCTTCGTGGCTGCTCTGCGAGCCTTGGCAACGGTCCGGGCCACCTCTGCGATCTCACCCGCGTCGATATCGCAGAGGACCGCTGCCTTTTCCGGCGTCACGAGGTCCGCAACCCACTTGATTTCGTCCCACCCGGTCGTCTTGTCCGCCAGGTACTGCTCTTCGCACAGACCCTCCTTGACGATGACGTTGATGAGGGCGAGCAATAAATAGACGTCTGTGCCCGGCTTGATCATCAGGTAGGTGTCCGCCTTCCGGGCGGTCTCGTGCCGGCGGGGATCGACCACGATGAGCTTCCGGTTCGGGTCCTTGGAGATCGCGGTGATGACCCGTCGCGCCTGTTGAATCCCGTGGCTCATCCACGGGTTGCTGCCGATGATCAGAAAGACGTCGCAGCGGTGCTCGTCTCCATGAAAGTCGAGCTCCTCGCTGCCGAACATGTGCCCGTTGATCCAGTACTTCTGCGTGTATTCCTGGGCCAGGGCATTGTAAAGGTATTTCGTGCCAAGCGCTTTCAACAAGAAGACCGCGTATGGCACATCCAGGTGATTCGCCTGGCCACCTCCGCCGATGAAGGCGACCGCCCTGGGCCCGTGCTCGTCGATGATCTTCTTGAGCTTGTCCGCGACCTCCCCTGTCGCCGTGTCCCAGTCGATCTCCTCGAAAGACCCGTCCGCTTGGCGCCTGAGCGGGGAGAGAACACGCTGATTGTGATCCTGGTAGGAGCCCGCGGCCAGCCCCTTGTTGCAGACGTAGCCCTGGCTGAAGGGGTTCTTCTTGTCCCCCCTGACCTTGACGATCCGGTCGTCCTTGACCTGCACCTCCAGGCCGCAGTTGTTTCCGCAGATACAGCAGGCCGTGCTCTTCCAATCCATCTCACTCATGACGTCTCCCTTTCAAAACTTCGTGTCCATGTCTGAGAGCGTGCCGGCAGATCAGTCGCCTCGCAAGATTGCTCTGCCATTAGGTATTAGGTATTAGGTATTAGCTCCCAACCACCACCCCTCGGAATACCCGAAAAAATCACCCCGATATCGGGGAGAAATCGGTGCCACCATTGAACTTAAATCGGTGGCTGTCCCCGATTTCGAATACCTAGACGCTAACGGCTGAGGCCTACAGAGCCTGTATCTCGTCCTCGTCCTCGATCATGTGCGGTGCCCGTGTCCAAAAACTATACCCCTTCCACTCTACACGGTACGTACCGATGCAGAGGCGTGGCGGCCAGGCGGTCCCGGTGGGTGTTCTTGGCCAGGCGGTTCACATTGGCTCCGTACGTCTCGCCCCCATAGTCGAGGCCGAACCCGTGGGGGATGATCACGTGGCTCGCCCTTGCCGTGTCCGTCACCTCGAGCTCCACGACCTCGGCGCCTGCCTCTGTGGTGACGCGAACCATCTGCTCGTCCTTCAGGCCCAGGGAGTCGGCATCGTCGGGATGCATGGCAAGCGTGCAGGCCCGGCGCCCCTCGTTCCACGCCGGGTCCCTCATCAACGTGTTGGCGTTCATGTCCGTGTGGCGGCCTGCCATCAGGATGAGCGGGTAATCCTCGTCACGACGCAGGGCTTCGGCCTCGCTCTCGGGCCGGATGCTCTGCACCCAGTCGGCCAGTTCCGGGATGTGCACCTGCACCTTTCCGTCCTCGGTCTTCAGGGATTTCAGGTTGTCCGCAGGGTCGACCTTCCCAATCCAGAGCCCCTCCGGATGATCCAGGATGGCTTGAAAGATCTCCTCACCCATGTTCGGTCCGGGGTTGAACCCGGCGCGGGCCGCGTTCTCCCGGAAGACGGGCGGAGCGGTCTGCAGCAGCCCCCAGAGGGCTGCCAGATGGGTCGAGCCCAGTTGCGGCCCGAGCGTCTTGGCCAGGACGAAGGGGGTCACTCTCATGGCCTTCGGGTTTTCCTGGAGGAAGCCCATCAGGGCCACGAGGAATTCGGATCGCTCCCCCTTCGCGGCCTCCACGAGGGACTCCGGGAGCTTGGGCAGCAAGCCGAGCCTCTCGGCCAGGCCGGTGTAGACC
>JAUWSZ010000117.1 GCA_030609865.1 bacterium
AACAACTCCTTCTTCGCCACTTCTTCCTGCCCCTGTGACGGCACTCGCATCGCCTACCCGATCATGCAGGAGATTCTCGAATGCCCGACGATCTTTCTCGACGCCCCGTTTCGCCACGGCAGAGATGCGGTCCGGTACTACGCCGGTCAACTCAGGGATCTCCTGATACCGTTCCTGGAAGAGGCAACGGGAAAGAGACTCGATATAGACCGATTGCGAGAGACGGTGGTGGAGTCGAACAAGGCCTTCGAGTGTTTGCTCGACATCAATGAGACCTATCGACTCAAGCCCATTCCCTACTCAGGCTACCTGAGAATGCTGCCTTTCATGCGCTACATTCAGGCGGCCGGAAGTCCGCGCGTGACCGAGGTGCTCAGCTCTTTCAGGGACGATGCGATGCAGAGAGCCAAGGAGGGCCGGACCCAGGGGCCCTTTGAGGAGAAGCATCGGGTGCTCTGGGTTCACGTCCCAACGGTTTACGACCCCTCGCTCTTCGAATGGATGGAAGAAGAACTCGGTGCCATGGTGGTTGCGCATCTGTCCGTCCCCCCTATTCTCGATCCGATCGATACCTCCACCCTTGACACAATGCTGGAGGGCGTTGCCTGGCAAGGACTCGACATGACCATGTCGATACAGCGGGTCGAAACCGAGAAGTTTGTGGAGTGGACCCTCTGGGCGTATGACCACTACAATGCGGATTGCCTCTTCGTAACTCAGCACGTTGGCTGCCAGAGCATTTGCGGGGCACGAGGGATGATCGAAAAAGTCTGTCGGGAACGGGAAATCCCGGTGCTCTTTCTCGAGCTCGACTACAACGACAGCCGCGTGCTGTCCCCGGAGCAGGCACGCATCCAAATCGAAGAGTTCTTTGAAACGGTTATGGCATAGGGGGAAACCGATGGAAGGCCTGAAATACTTCGAGGAGATCGCCTCGACCCTGCCCAACCCCGAAATCGAGAAATGGAGAAGCCAGGGCGGACGCGTCATCGGCACCGTATGCTCGGATATACCGGAAGAGGTTATCCACGCCGCCGGACTGATGCCGTTGCGGGTGCGAGCGCCGAAGCTGGAGGACACATCCATGGGCGACGCACACCTGCACGTGTTCAATTGCTCTTATACCCGATCGGTCCTCGAGGCTTTGCTGCGCGGCGACTTGGAGTTCCTCGACGGATTCGTGACGACAAACACCTGCGATCACATGCTGCGGCTGGCCGGCGAGCTGAAAGACAAGGCGGACATGCCCCTGGTTCACTACTTCTCCATGGTTCACACGTTCAATGACGCCGCCAAAGGCTGGTTTGCTTCGGAGGTGCAAGGGCTTGTCGCGGCCATCGAAAATTCCCTGGGCGTGAAGATAACCGAGGAAGACCTGCGGCACTCGATTGGGGTGTATAACAAGGCCCGCACGCTTCTGGCCCGGCTGGATGAATTGAGAAAGAATGATCCGCCCGCCCTGAGCGGGGCCGAGCACATGCAGATCGTCCTGGCCGGGATGTCCATGCCAAGACAGATCTTCAACGACAAACTCGAAGCGCTGCTTCCCCGACTCGAGGATCGCCAATCAGGAGAGCCAGGCAGACCTCGTCTCATGGTTGTCGGAGGAGCCTGCGACCTACCCGAATTCATCGGGTTTATTGAAAGCAAAGGCGCAAACATCGTGGCGGACGGATTGTGTTTCGGAATGCGCCACTACAGGGGATTGATCGACGAAACCGACGAAGACCCCCTCCGCGCCATCGTGGAGCGCTACACGAGTCGCGACCCCTGCCCCGCGGTCATCAACAGTTTCGACGCGAGCTTCGACATACTCAAAGAGATCCTCAGCGAATGGAGGATCGACGGCATCGTCTGTGCTCGGCTAAAATTCTGCGACCACTGGGGAGGCCGGCGCAAGATGCTTACCGACAAACTACGCCATGACGGGGTTCCTCTGCTCGATCTGGAGCGCGAATACAACACGGCCGGATCGGGGCAGATCGGGACCCGCGTACAAGCTTTCCTCGAGATGCTCTCCGACTGAGGTCGTCGCGAAAAGCATGGAGCCCCACGAGCAAGCCCGTGGTACCACCAAAACGCCCGGGGCGACATCACGCCGAAGCTCACAGGAGCGTCTTTCGAGGCATGCTCCATCCTTGATCCACGGCTAAACCCGTGGTCTCCTGCGAAGAATGATATCTTGATCGTCTAATACGCAACAGAACAGAATCGGTAGATAAGAGCTAATCTTGAGTGTTGCCCGGCGAAGTCAGCATGAATGTAATCAATACAAATCTTGACAGCAGATGATTCTCACAAGCGATAGGTATCCTGTCCATACATGAGTCTAATCGCCCTTCCTCTTGACGCATCCGCCTGTTCTGATTCCGTGCGATCGGCTCACTTCCCCCCCTTCCTTTAACCTGATTCTGTCCTCGGACGCCATTTCGTACTTCCCACTTCTCTCGGCCTGCGCTGGAATCCACAACATCTTGCGTGTTTTCTTTCTGGACACACAATTACTTTTTCACTATTCTGTTCTCATTCGAGACCAAATTCCTATTTCTTTTCGTCCTCCAATACGGCTTCCATATCGGCAGGCCAGCTGGGTAGGAATTGATCTTTGAGGGCCGGTCAACGTGAAGTCATCTTCGAAGCGAAAACGGGCCGAATACTTCCTTCTGATCCAGCTAAGTCTGCTTATGGTCACATGCCTGGCAGGTTGCCAGGAGGATGCCCGTGAAGACCCCGCAAACATCACCCCTCTGACGAGTACAGACCTTCTGGCCCCGGGTCCCTTTGTGTCCGGGTTTCGCATGTTCACCTTTGAGGACACGAGCCGCCCCACCATGCCGAACGGCGATTATGAAGGTGGGCCAAGTCGGGTCCTATCGACGACCGTCTGGTATCCGGCAGAAGAGGATCGCATCGCGCGTTTGTTTGGAGGTCTCAATGCAACACTGGCAAAGGAGGGTAAGCCGTTTCCCTTGATCATTTACTGTCACGGGTTCATGTCTTGGGGAGCCGACGCCAAATACCTGGCAGAACACCTTGCCGGTCACGGCTACGTCGTCGCCTGTCCGGACTTTCCCCTGACGAACTTCTTCAGCCCCGGCGGCCCAAACATCAACGATGTCGTGCATCAGCCCGGAGATGTCCGTTTCCTAATCGATAAGCTCCTGGCGCATCACGAGAATGCGGGCAGCCCCCTTTACGGCGCCATCGATGAGGCCCGCGTCGGTGTCATGGGCTTGTCCCTCGGTGGAATGACCACATCCCTCGTGACTTTCCATCCCACCCTTCGGGATCCCCGTGTGAAGCTGGCAGCAACGCTGGCAGGACCGGGGGCCATGTTCAGCGAAGTCTTTTACGAAAACGGCGACGTCCCGTTACTGGCCGTTCACGGGGATATCGACGCGATCGTCGATTACGAGACGAACGCCCTTTCCACCCTGACGAGGGCAGGACCGAAGGTCCGATTGATCTCGATACTGGACGCATCCCACACCGGCTTTTCCGATGCAGCGTCCCCTCTGTTCGAGTCCCTGGAAAACCCGGACATGATCGGATGCTTGGCCATTCGGGGCCGAATAAGCGATGACGCATCCTTCCTCAACCTTCTTGGAGGACACGAAGAAGGCATCGTTGAGCCGAACACACCAGCGCCGTGTCAAACCACCCCTCTTCCGAGGTCCATCCGGCCCTTCAGTCAACATGAGCTGACAATCCTGGCCGTCCTCGGTTTCTTTGAGAGTCTCTTTGCTCCGAACCCGCAGGACCGGAGCCGGGCAGCCCACTTCCTGGACACGACATTCGCCCGGGAGAATCCGGAGATTGTCCTAGGCGGGACAGGGGATGTATGCGGTACCTGCGTATCCACGCATGGGACCGACGGGTGCCGCAATGGGCTTCAGTGTGTCGAAGGCATGTGCATCCGACCCGGGGGAAACCTGCCCGGGGAGTGCTGCGACAAGGGCCCCGCAA
The DNA here is from genome assembly GCA_030609865.1 of bacterium. Next base: position 3,967 of record JAUWSZ010000117.1, read on the forward strand.
CGTGCTCTGATGATTTCTACTGCCACTATCAGACCTGCGAATCGTCACCGGTCTTCCCTCCACCCAAGGAACACATCGAAGTCTCGACCGGGCACTTTCGATTCAACGAGGACACGTCGATCATCATCCCCCCCGACCCTTCCTCCACGGACCAGACCGCTGCCCGGCTGTTGCAGGACCAAGTCCGGGAAAGTTACGGATTTCACCCGGACATTCGACGGCATGACGATGGAGACCCTCCTGTCCATGCCATCCTTCTCGGCACGAGCCAAAGCAACCCTTCTGTTCGAACCCTCGCGCAAGAAATCGGCATGACCGTTCCCGATGGAGGGCCTGCCCCGCAGGAAAACTACTCGGTCCGCATCCTTTCTGACCATATACTCGTCGCCGGAAGAGGTGACCCGGGCGTCCTTTACGGGGCCCAGGTGTTGAAGCAGCTCATAAGAAGCAAAGTGAAGCAGAACACGATGGGGATTCTCGAAGAAGCTACCATCGCCGACTACCCCGATGCAGAGCAGAGGATGTTTCAGATTCTCCTGGCCCATTACTATGTTCCCAAGGATGCGGATGGTGACGGGGAAAGAGACCCGTACAAGTTCGTGGACGTGCCTTTCAGCATGGACACAGCCCACCGGTACATTCACATCCTGAGCGAGCTTCGGTTCAACACGGTCATCTTCAAGGTGGACGATATGGTTGCTTGGGAGAACCTGCCGGAGCCGCAGAGCACGGCTATGTCCGTGAACGATTTCATGGAACTGGTCCGAGAGGCCAACGCATACAGCCTGCATGTGGTGCCTCTCCTCACCGGATCCTCTTCGAGCTACGGATGGATCGGGACTCGGGAGGCCCCGGTAGAGTACACAGAGGCCTATTCAAACAGATACTACGAGGAACATCTGGACCTCTACAAAAGTCTTATCCAAGAAATCATCGACACCTTCGATCTGATTCAACCCCTGCGGTATTTTCACGCGGGAATGGATGAAGACTGCGAGTTTGGCCCTCGCAGCCTGGAGGCACATCAAGCCTGGGTCAAGGAAAGCTACGACCTCATCACTTCCAACGACATCAAGATGATGCTTTGGCACGATGCCTGGCTCGAGACGGAAGCGTACAAAAGGGACTATGACAACTATCCCGAAATGCACGTCATGGTTTGGGACTACAACGAGCCCGTTCCCATTACGTCGATCCTCCAGATGAAGGATGTGGCGAGGAAAGGAATGGAGGTCTCCTGGGCTCTGTATGGAAATGGAATGCACGCGGATTTCGAACTCTGGTTCCACCGGTTTCATCCCCTCCAGAAGGGATTCGTGGGCACTCGTTGGACAAAAGAAGGAACCATGTGCCAGGAACCGAGCAGCAACGTGTTTCAGTCGACGGTGAACAGGTATATGCGGAAGAATGCCGATCAGTTCTGGAATGCGAGAGGGTACTGAAGGGAGGGATACATGACGTCACGCAACCCGGCGAAATCGATTGGGATTCACGGACTTCTTCAAGGTGAGGAATCGGTCCGGAAGCTCCCTGTCAGGCGGATGTCCTGGGAAGAGGCCGCCACGTAGACGGTATACTGCATGTCTTCCACCTCCCACCTGGAGCCGTCGGGGTTGTAGTAGGCCAGGTCCCCGGCCTCGACCAGAAGGGAGAGTGACTTCTTCTCTCCCGGGACCCTATGTCTTCATAGATGGGATGATCTAGTCATCATCATCCCCCTCGTCCTTCTGGTCTTCTAGCTCTCGCTCTACCTTCTCCCGCTCCTTCTCGGCTTTGCGCTCAGCTTTCTCTATGTCTTTCTCGGCCTTTTCCAATTCTCGTTCAGTTTCCCGCTCTGCTTTGTCCTCTTCCTTCTCGGCTTTTCTTTCCAGCTTCTCTGCTTCTTTCTCGGCCTTACGTTCAGCCTTCTCCTGTTCCTTCTCCACCCCTTTCTCTGCTTTGTCCTCTTCCCGCTCGGCCTTTTCCCGTTCCCGTTCAGCTTCCCGCGCTGCTTTGTTCTTCTCCTTTTCAGCCTCTCGGTCTGCCTTTTCCTGTTTCTTCTCGACCTTGCGTTCCGCTTTCTCTTTTTCCTTTTCGGCTTTTTCCTTCTCCACCCACTCAGGCTTACCCGCCCCTTCGGGTTTATCAGCAGCTGCAAATCCAGGGATCAATACAAACCCGAAGAAAACGACGATCACAGATATTAGCACATCTCTTTTCATAATGAATTGCCCTCCCATTTCATCTGTTGCCTGTCAACAAATTCTATACCTCAATTTCCATGCCCTCTCTTGAAAGAAAAGCACCTGGAAATCGCTTCTGACATTCTTTCTCCATTCTCATCAGAAAACGATCCGAGTGCTCTGGATCGTGATGAAAAAGAGCCAGTCTCTTTACCCCGGCTTGTTCAGCCACCTCCACGGCCTGCTCCCAACTGCTGTGGCCCCACCCTTTCTTCTCCTTCAACTCCTCTGGGGTAAATTGTGCATCATGGACGAGAAGATCGGCATTTCGGGAAAGGGCAACGATATTCGGATCTATCCCATCAACATGTTCCACGTCCGTACAGTAAACGAAGATCTTTCCTTCTCCCTCGATGCGGTAACTATACGCACCTCCAGGATGGTTGTGCCTTAAAGTTACTACCTTATTGCCTGTAATCGGTGTTGTAAAATGGGTTCTTTCTGGTGCGAAGAATGTCATCCTGGCCCCCATCTTTTCTATGGGCACAGGAAAGTACTCACGCTGCATCTGCATCGAGAATATGTCCTCAAGATTTCCTGTCTGTCTATCTTTTCCAATAATAGCGATGGTAAAGTGTCGGCCTGGATCGTATGCGGGACGAAAGAAAGGAAACCCTTGAATATGATCCCAGTGGGTATGTGACAATGCAATAAAGATATTATCGTATTGCTCATGCGAGCAAGCCAACAGATCATTCCCCAGCTTTCGTATTCCCGTGCCGGCGTCAAATATAGCAATCCTTCCGTTATCAGAAGTGAGCAGAATGCACGAGGTGTTACCACCGACTTGGACAGAATCTGGTTC
>JAUWSZ010000650.1 GCA_030609865.1 bacterium
AGGACGATACGTAGGCGCCCTGCTAAGGGACTGCCTTGAGAACCACCAGGGTAAGGTCGTCCTGCTGAGCATCCTGGGGATCCTCCCCGCCAATGTGCTCCCAGGCAGCCTGAAGGAGGCCCTGAAGGATCTCGGCCGCGGGCTTGTGCCGATCCCTTTGGATGCAGTCTATGAGCCGCTCCAAACCGAAAGGCGTACCGTGTTGGTTCTCGGCTTCCACGAGCCCGTCCGTGTAGGCGACCAACAGGTCGCCGGGAGCGAGTTCCCAGCCTTTCTCCTCGAATTCCACATCGGGCAGGAACCCGATGGCCATCCCCTCCGCGTCGAGCAGTTGCGGCTCATCGCTCCCTGCCCGGAAGAGTACCGGGGGATTGTGCCCTCCGTTTGCGTAGGCCAACCTTCGACCCTCGGGAGAATACAGGAAATACGCCATGGTGATGAAGAGCTCGGAGGATACGAGATCGTTGAACAGGATTCGGTTGACGTCCTGCAAGAGCTGGGAGGGTCGCTTGTTCTGGATCGCTTCACTCTGGAGGAGGCCCCGGGTAATGGCCATCATGATCCCGGAGCTTATGCTGTGCCCGCTCACGTCGGCCACCACGATTCCCACGTTTCCCTCAGGGTCGGGGAAGAAGTCGAAGTAGTCACCCCCCACCTTCTTCGCGGGCACACAACGGCCGGCAAACTCCACGCCCGGAATGTCCGGGGCCTTTCGGGGGAGCAGGTTCCGCTGCACCGTCTCCGCAATCTCCATCTCCTTCTGGATGCGCTCATTCTCCTTCAGGTCGCGGATCAGGATGCTGCTGTAAATCGAAAGCGCTGCCTCCGAGCTTATGACCGACACCAGTTTCAGATCCCCGGCATGGTAGGCCCTCTCTCCGGGCTTGTCCGCAAGGTTGATCAGCCCGATGACCTTCTCCTTGACTTTGAGAGGGCTGATCAGCAACGGAACCGAGAGAAACGAATCGGTCCGATACGCCCCCTTCCCCGGGGATATGTCTTCGGGCAGGTCCGCGACGTCGTCGACAAGCAAGGGCTTCCCCGTCCGGAAGACATACCCGCATACCCCTTCCTCGTGATCCGCCTCCAGGTCCTCCTCGGTCTGTTCGGGCAGGCCCACAGAGGCCATCACACGCAACCCCCCCCTGCCGGGATCCCAGAGGAGGATGGAGGCCTTTTCCGCACCGATCACATTCAGTGCCTTCCGCAGCACGATTTCGCAGATCTCTCTCGTGTTGAATACCGATGCCATCTCCTCACTGAGTTCGTAGAGCAGGTTCAATTCTTCGTACTTGTTCAAGATCTCGCCGGAGAGGCTGTTGATGGTGTATTCCGAGTTGATTCTGTCGTTGATCCACCTGGCGGCCAGTTGAATGCTCTGCCTGGCCCTCCCGATGTCGGGCTGATTCTTGAGGCAACTCCGGATCTCGCCCAAACGCCAATCCTGGAGCCGGATCTCCTGAACGAGACCGTACTCCTCGTACTCGCGCCTGCGGGCTTCACACGGACAGAGCCCTTCCTTGCCGTTCTTCCGGTCGAGCAGGGCCGCGTCACAGACGAAGCCGTTTCCGGAGAAGGTCGCCAGGACCCTGCCTTCCGGTCCGTGGAGCACGAAGGGCATCCTGCCGAGGGCAGAAAGGGTTTCCAGGAATCCGGAGACCTCCTCGGACCCGAGGATCTCCTCCAACGACACACCGGGGGAGTTGTCCTGCCTCATCGGACCTTTTCCTTCCCGCTCACGATCCGCCTCCTCAGGCCTTCCAGCCCTTCCCCGCCGTTGCCGTCGACCGTCCCTCGAGGGACCTCCCGGACGAGGCGAAGGCAGTTCCACCGGGAACCTCTCCTCCAGTAAGTGACGGAATCCATGATCGTTCGCATCAGGAAGATGCCGTAGCCCCCTTCTTGGGATTGACGAAGATCAGGTGGACGTACCCCCGTGGGATCGAAAGGAGCCCCTTCATCCAGAAGGAGAATCTCGATGGAATCACCTGCTCGCGCCAGGCAGACCCCGAGGTTCCCTGGAGAGGAGGCCGGATAGGCATAGCGGATAATATTGGTGCAGGCCTCTATGACGGCAAGCTCGACCCGATACCTCTCTTTGCGACTGTCCCGATAGACCTCTTGAAGAGAGAGCCAGTCCTGGACGAACCGGGATATCTCCGTAAGGCTCGTACCCTCGGCCTTGACCCACCTGCAGGTCCTGTTCTTCCTTCCCAAGACCGACGTCCCCTATCTTATTCGCACGATGCCCGGAGGTGACGGGTCTGCCGCCGCGTCGAACTTCCAGCTCATGCCGGCACCGTACACCGCCCACGTGTCGTTCTCGTAGGTCATTCCCTCGGGCATCTCCGGGCCTTCCTTGATGAGCCCCATCAGCTCTTCCCCGTTCTTGACCCACTCCCGACCCTGCACATAGTGCTCGCCTATGTGCGCGGCCAGCGCACTGTTCAACCTGCACATGAACTCCTGTGCGCCTGATTCCTGGACCTCTCGCTGTATGTTGATGTACCGGGGCACGGCGACAACAGAAAGAATGACCAGGATAAGCAGGATCATCACGAGTTCGATCAGGGTGAATCCTTGGTTCCGCACCATCGACATCTCCTTCCGTGAAGTCTTTGGAACACCTGTCCGCTTTTTCGCATATCCTATATATCGACAAGTTAGGCCATCTTGTTGACCGTCAGGGCGTCTCCTGCTACTCTTTGGGCCCTGTCTCACCGGAAAAAGGGAACCAGAAGAGCCAGGCATGGAAATCCAGGTTGACGAGCATGGACAGGTACAGGTCCTCGCGTGCGAGGGGAGG
>JAUWSZ010000502.1 GCA_030609865.1 bacterium
GTCGCTGTCGTCCGGGAAGTAGCCGAACGAGTTGGCCATGACCAGCACGAAGTCGAACCGCTCGCCGGCGAGCCCGGTCCTGCGTGCATCCGCCTGGACGAAACAGACGGGCAGGCCTTGCTCGGCGGCCTTGGTCTTCCCGAGTTGCACGAGGTATCCGGAATAGTCCAGGACCGTTGCGGACCCGTATCCTCTTCTGGCGAGTTCGAGGCTGTGCCTGCCGTGTCCTCCGCAGAAATCCAGGATGCCGTCCGACTTTCCGATTTGCAGGTGGGCCTCGAGAAAATCGACTTCCCGGCGGGTGAGCTCTTCGTTGCAGACGCTCCGGGCATCGGTGATCAGATACACCTCATCGAAGAGGGTCTGCCACCAGAGGGGATCTACGGGTATTGCACCCACAGTCGCATCGATTTCCTAATCCAATTGTGCGCCAAAGCCGAACAGACCGTCCGCCGCAATGAGTGCCGGGCTCCCCTGCCAGGGTTGCAGGCGGAAGATCTCCCGCGCTTCCTCATTCTCATCGAGCATTTCAATGATTTCGCCCTTCCGCCACCCCTCCTCCAAGACCTTGCAGTCTTCCCAGAGGCTCCGGCTGTATGCCTGGAGCGCATCGAGCTGCTCCGGCGTGACCAACCGCGGCCGCAGTGCCGTCATGATCGGGCCGAGCAGGTAGGTGAGCCCGTGCTCCACCGCCATGCGGTCCGTCCACTCGCGAATCTCTCCCACGGTATCGGCACCCAGGTTAAACACTGCCTCGTTGATCCGCTTCGTCGCCTCCCCGACCGAGACGGACCCGTGCAGGATCGCCAGGGACTGGACGCCGCCCCCGGAGCCGACATTGGTCGGGACATTCCCAAAGCGACCCACGAACCCGATGAGCCCCTGGTCCGTGATGAAGCATCGGAAGTCTGTCTGCCACTCGCGAATCACCACCTCCCCGGAGTCCCCGTCGAGCCAGGGCTGCTCTTCGGTCCACAGGCCCAGGGGGATGAATTCCTGCACGATGTAGTCCCCTTCCCTGAGGGCTTGCTCGACATCCATGTTCCAGTCGTCCCTGAGCGGCCCGACGAAGACGCCGTGGCCGGAATAGCCGTGGGCAGGCTTCAGGACGAGACTCTCCCGGTTCTGCCAGGTCCATTCGACGAGGTCCTGAATCGGGGAGCCGTCGGGTGCGGTTGTTTCCCGGGAAAAAAACCTCCGGGTCCAGGGGGTCCTCTCCACGGTCGTCCGGGACAGGCGGTCCCGGTAGGGGCCGGTTACCACCTCGAAGATCCCCTTGGGGTTGATCGACTCCATCCCTCTCGGGTTGACCAGGATCCCCTGGCGGATCGCCTCGAACAGTCCGGAACAGTCTTTCTCCTTGTGGCTGTTGAGCAGGGTGTCGGTGTTGAAGTCCATGAAGATGAGCGTGGCCTCTTCGCCCTTGTGGCAAACCCTCCCTCCAGACAACTCGACCTCGTGGGGCGCGCAGAGCGCGGCCTTTACCCCGTCCGTGGCGTTGAGGGCCTTTGCCAGGTTCTGATTCTCCACGACCGCATCGAGCGTGTCTTCCTCCGCCACCACCAGGATGAAGGCCTTTCCCGTACCGAGGCGCTCACGCTGGGCCCGCAGGAGCATCTGGAGGAAGCCGGGCAGCGGATTCAGGAGGGGATGCTCGAAATCCAGTTCCAGGTCGATCCCGGACAGGGACCGCACCCGCTCCCAGCACGCCTTGCCGATCTCCTGCGTCATCCTCTGGTAGTCCCAGCCCCCCGGACTCCCGAGGTTCCACTCGGAGTGAACTCCGATAAAGGCTTCCATTCTCACCTCCTTACCAACCGTTCAGAACCACGGGTCATGAGGCACAGGCGCAGATCCTTAACAGCCTGTTGAAAAAGTGCTTCTTGCGCAGGCCGTTCAAAAATGCCCAGATGCAAGGCGCACGAAACTTGTCCCCGCGAAAGCGGGGATCCAGATCAATAACAAGGCGTACTTACCAGTACGTCGCAGTGCCGCAGGATGAGCGTAACGCAGCAGATGGGTGTTTTTCAACGGCCTGTTCATCATCCTTTCCCGGGGGCGGATGAGTCAAGGGCCTGTTCCAGACACGCAAACGGGACCTGTCCCGACCCGAGCACGAGTGCGTGAAAATCCTCGAGAGACAGGGGAGGGACGTGACGGCGGCGCAAATCCAGGAGGCCGTGCTTCCCGAGCGTGTAACAAAGCTGATAACCCGGTGTTAAAGTAATCCTCCGGGCCTGCTTCTTTGCGTCCTGAGGGGCGTATCCCAGTGCCTCGAGCCTCTCGGCCCCGTGCTCAAGGGAAATGGTGCCGATGTGGAGCTCGAGGTCCAGTCTGCCGCGAATCGCTCTCCACAGGTCACGCTTGATCCGGATGAGCTGCTGCCTCGGGTCCGGGTCGTAACCGAGTTCGTCGACCAGCTGCTCGGCGTAGCAGGCCCATCCCTCGTAGAACAGGGCCGACTCGATCCTTCGCCGGATCGGATCGGGCTGCGAGAGCCTGGACCAGTCGAGCAGGTGATGGCCGGGACAGGTTTCGTGGGCCGTCAGGTACCGGTATTCCCTGTGCACCGACTCGATCCGTTTGCGACCTTCCCCCGAAGGCCCTTGGTCACCGAAAACCTGAACGAAGAAGCACCCATCACGGACACGGTCGTCGAGAAACGGGGGCGCGCTGTACGATGCGGTGGCGCGAATCGGCTGCAGATAGGCGGGTGTCGGCTCGACCCGAACCGAGCCTCCGGGAGGCATGGGGAGGACGCCCTGGCGGCCGAAGAAGGCCTCCAGCCGCCTCACCTCTTCCCTGTACAGGGAGACGGTCTCATCGTAGGCCTTCTCGGGCAGGCCCGTGCCATCGTAGATCTCCCGCCATTCCTTGTCCGGGTCGATCGTGCCTGCGAGCTGCGCCAGCGCACGCTCCTTTTCCGAGGCCTCTTGCTCGAGGATCTCCAGGGCCTCGTCGATCTCGCCCCTCCACCCGTATCCCCGGTCGAGGATCTCCTGAAACAGCCCCGCACCCGGTGTGAAGCCGTCCGGGCCGCGAAGTCCCCGAAGGAAGTCCTGAAACCGCTCCAGGGCCTCCAGTGCGCTCTGCTCCTTCTCGGCCAGTCCCCTGCCCGACAACCCCGGATCCTTTGCCCTTTCCGCGGCGACCCGGGAGAGAAAGGCCCGGCAGGCGCCCACCATGTCCAGGGCCGCCTCCCCGGCGGGCTGCGGGACTTCGTCGAGCTGATCGATCCCCCAGGACAACAGGCGGGTAATCGCATCGAGACGCGCCCGGTAAAGGGTGCTCTTCTCCGCCGCGTTCTCAAAGGGCCGGCTCAGCGCCTGGTCGAGCCCGATGAAGGCGACCTTGAGGTAGAGACCGGGGTCCCGTCTCCACAACCCGAGGGTCTCCCAGTGAACGAGGAAGGCATCCATGCTCTGACCGAGCAGACCCACGAGACACGGATCCTCTTCCCCGGCAAAGGTCTGCAACTCCGCTTTCCATGCCTTTACCCTTGCGCAGGCCCCTTCCAGGAA
>JAUWSZ010000208.1 GCA_030609865.1 bacterium
GCCCAGGATCAACTCCCCTCTCTCAATTTTCATGTCTTGGCCTCCCCTTGCCAGAATAAATGCAGGCGGGTGAATGAAGAGCAGTCTGGTTAGCGGCTTCCCCTTATGTCCTACTGAATTTGAATGTTCCAACTAATTCTTCCAGAGCCTGCTTGAATTGTCAACAGATTTCCTCCTTCTCCGAGATAAGAGCAAAAACTATATTAATTATAACAAGTTACAGCATCTCACCTTTGCAAGGATTCTCTTGACAAAATCGAGAAAATCGAATAACTTTGAATGAACATTCAAATTGAGGATGACCGTTATGGCAACAAAAAAGCATCATCCGAAAACACAACACACCCAGAATACGGGCGCGAGAATACTGGCGGCTGCGGAGAGAATCTTCGCCGAGAAAGGCCTGAAGGGCGCCAGGGTGAACGAGATCGCAGAACTTGCCCAGGCAACCCCCTCCCTGATCCACTACCACTATGGGGACAAGGAAAACCTTTACAAGACCGTTATCGAGAACTACTACTTGAGTGTGGAACGTCGTCTGTTTCCTGTCCTGATGGAGGATATCGATCCTCCCGCCAAATTGAAGAAGCTGATCGCCAGCGGAATCGAACTCATGGCAGAGAAGGATCACATGGCCAGGATTCTTCTGAGGGAATCCCTGGACAATGGAAAATACGTGAACGAATTTCTCTCCAAGCCTTACCTTCGTGAAATGTTCGAGATGACTGAGCAGATGGTCTTCTCGAAAATGGAGAGGGAGGAAGGCAGCGAGAACGACGAAATGCATCTCACCTGCAACCTCTTCGGGGTGGTGACCATGTTTTTCATTACGGCTTCCACCATCAAAGAATTCTGGAGGAGGGATGTTTTTTCCAAGAGGATGATCGAGGAGCGCAAGGAAAAGGTCATCGATTTCGTGTTTCACGGGATCGGTCATTGTTTCAAATGAGAAAGACAGGGGTCAGGGGTCAGGGGGCAGGCCCCGCTCCCACGCCCAGGAAAAGCGAAGTACCCTGAAGGGAGGGAAGAACATGGCTGAAAAAATTCATATCTTGGGGGCTGGGTTGTCCGGGATGGTGGCCGCGATCAACCTGGCACGGCAGGGGAGGGAGGTGCTGGTGATCGAGGGGGGCAAAGGGCTTGGGGGCATGGGCGGGCTTCACCCCTCGGTGCACAGCACACCCGTTGATCCGGCCTGGATGAGTGAGCAGGTCGGGGTCGATCTGAGGCCGGCCTTTCACCCGTTGAAGAACTTCCTGGCGGGCATGGGCCCGAGAGTGTACAGGCTGGACCCAGGGCCTATACATGCTGTCGAACGGGGGGCGCGAAAGGGCTCGATCGATGTGCTGCTACACGACCAGGCACGCGAAGCGGGCGTGCAATTCGAGTTTGGGACCTACCTGAAGGATCTGCGGGAGATCCCGAAAGGCTCGATCATCGCTACCGGCCTTCAGCCCGAGATGTACGACTATTTCGATATTCCCTTTGAAGTGACCCGTGGGTACGCTTCGATCGGGAAGAGCGACCGGGAGCCGTGGTGCGGCAGTATTTTTTCGTCGTACACGGACGACTATTTCTACACGAATTGCGCCAACAGCCTGTCGTACAGCCTCCTGTTCGGTCGAAGCAAGGTGCCTGTCGGTGCCCTCGAAGAGTGTAGAAAGGATGTCAAGAAGAAATTCGAGATGGACATCGACAAATGGGAGTTCTTTACCGGACGGGTACCAACCGGATCAGCAAGAAACCCAAGGCTGTTTCATGATGGATACATCCTGGCCGGGACGTTATCCGGTGCAATGGATCCGGGTGCCCTCTTCGGTATCCATGGGGCGATTCTATCCGGGAAGGTGGCGGCCGAGGCCATCGAGGATTCCGATCGAGCGATGAAAGAGTTCAAGCGCCTCACCAGGTACTACAGGATCGGCTACTACATGAGGGCAATCTTCAGCCGCTTGCCGAGAGGGGAGTTCGACATGTTCGAGTTCAACATGAAGCATCCGATCTTGTCGTTCCCGATGATGGCACTGGCATCTCTTTCTATTCCCGGCTACCGCCAAAGCATGTGGAGCCGCGAGATCATGAAGAACGCAGAGAGGATCCAGTAGACCTTGCGGGGGAGAGTAGATGAGAAAGCCGGCTCTCAAGTGGATGGCAGGCCTCCTGTGCGTGGCCCTCGCCGCGGTTCTTGCATGGGTTCTTCTGCGCCAGCAGATCATGGAGCGGCTTCTTCCATACGGCATCAAGAAAGTGATCCAGAGGGTTGACGACGCTGAGGAGTTGCTCGACCCGGGAACCTATCCCGGCCTGCGCGTGATCCTGGCAGGGACGGGTACGCCGCTTGCGGATGCCGACCGCTCTCATCCTTGTACGGCGGTGATCGCCAACGGCGAGTTTCTCGTCTTCGACGACGGGGGCGGTGGGCGTCGGCAACTCCAGATTGATTGGTACCCCACCCACCGGATCACCCGGGCCTTTCTCACCCACATGCATTCGGACCATATGGGCGGGGTAGGCAAGCTGATCAATTCCTCCTGGATCTACGGCCGGAAAGAAGCGTTTCACATTCACGGCCCGAAGGCGAGCAACCTGCTGACCCACTCCCTGTATCCCCCTACTTCGGAGGAATACCTCTACGGGACTGATACGACGGATGGAGTGCCCGACAGACGGAGAATAGACGAGCTGACAGAGGACGATTTGATTCCCGGTGTCAGCTACATCCCCGGTGTGGAACATATGGTAGAGGGCCTTTCCAGGGCCTATGAGCCCGATATCATCATACGCTCGAGCAACAAGCAGATGCCGCCCGGGTACTACGATCCTTCTCATGCCTATGCCATCGCCCACGCGATCCCGGACATGGACACATCGGGTGCAGCGCCCGACTTCGGATGGGGCGAGCTCGAGACCGTTTACACGAGCGACGACGGAAGGCTCGTCGTGAAGGCCTTTCTCGTCGATCACTACCCCTGTTTCCCCTCGTACGGCTATCGGGTCGAATACGCGGGCAGGGCCGTGGTGATCACCGGCGATACGGAAAAGCTCACCTACATGGCCACGTGTGCAGAAGGTGCTGACCTCCTCATCCACGAGGCCATGAACATGGAACTGGTGGAACGTGTTACCGGGGTATTGGAGGATGACTTGGGCAGGCACGTGTGGGCAGCCCATGCCCGCGCGGCCGCCAGCCACCACACCGACACGCTGGATGTTGCCCGGGTCGCTGAGGATGCGGGGGTGGCAACGCTCGTCCTGACGCACGTCGGTCCGCCCACACCGAACGACACCGTCAGGAGAATGTTCGTCAAAGGGATGGACGACATCTACCACGGGCGGATCGTGCTGGGGGAGGACGGCATGGAGTTCTACCTGGATCCGATTCAGAAACAAGAATAATTCTCGGGATTGGGAAGTGAATATGCACAAAGAATGTGACGAACCCAGAATTCCGGTCGAAAAGCAATCGGATGTCAGGGTCGTACAGACGAACTGCTTCGAATGTCACTCGAAATGCGGGGTGCTGGCCTATGTGAAGGGTGGCCGGCTGATCAAGATCACCGGGAACCCCAACGATCCTCGCAGCCGGGGCGTGATGTGCCCCAAAGGGCAGGCAGCCGTTCAGATTCTGTACTCAGGGGAGCGCCTCAACCATTGTCTGCGCCGAACCCGCCCTAAAGGGGATCCGGATCCGGGATGGGAACGCATCTCACATGATGAGGCCATGGAATGCATCTACGAAAAGATCAGCAACTACCGGGATGCATTCGGGGCGAGATCGATTGCGGTCGGGCAGGGAACGGGCCGCGGCATGAACCAGTGGAATGTTCGTCTGAGCAACACGATCGGCCAGGTCCACCTCATCTCCCCGGGTTACGTTTGCATGGGGCCCATGCTTGCCGCTTCCCTTTGCACACTGGGGAGCCTTCCCTTTTTGGACTCGGGGGATGTGGAGCACTCCGACTGCTACGTCGTGTGGGGCGCGAACCCCTTGTGGACAGAGGCCGGTGTGACCGCCCACCGGTTCACGAAATTCATGCAGCGCGGCGGAAAACTCATCGTCATTGACCCCTTGTTCCTGAATCCCCTGGCCTCCAAGGCCGATATATGGCTGCCCATCCGCCCCGGCTCCGACGGCGCCATGGTGATGGCGTGGATTCACGTGATCTTGAAAGAAAAACTTTTCAACGAGAACTTTCTCGTCAACTGGACCAATGCCTGCCACCTGGTGGAGATGGCGAACGACACCTGCCTGACCGAGAGGGCCGTCAACCCCGAGGCAACCGGCGATCCCTTCCTGGTTTGGGACAAGCAGAGCAACAGCGTGCGTCCTGCGACGACTCCGGGGATCGAGCCCGCCCTGTTCGGCAGCTACGAGGCCGGCGGGGTCCCGGTCAAGACGGCGTTGCAAATGCTGTCGGACCAGGTTGCGACGTTCACGCCGGAGCGGGTTGCAGACATCACCTGGGTGGATGCGGAGAAAATCCGTGCTGCCGCGGTCACCTATGCCCGGAACAGCCCCGGGGCCTCGATCGATGCCATGCAGGGGATCGAGGAGATGCCGAATTGCATGCATACGATACGGGGCATCACGATCCTCATGATGCTCACGGGCAACATCGACGCCAAGGGAGGCAATCTCCTGCATCCTTTCTGGCGGGAGATGGTAGAGACGCGCCTCACGGGCCCGCCCGCTCCGGGAAGCGGCGCCAACAAACTCGGCCCTCATCCGGAGGCCCTCTATTTCGCGAGCCAAAACCGGGCCTTCTGGGAGGCGGTCCTGACCGGCGAGCCTTACCCGATCAAGATGCTTATCCAGATCGGAGGCAATCCTCTTTCCTACAGCGAAAATCCCGGTTTTGTCCGCAAGGCACTGGAGAAGCTCGAGTTCCTGGTCGTACGCGACTACTTCATGTCTTCCACGGCGCAACTGGCCGACATTGTGATGCCTGCTGCCCACTGGACCGAGCGCGACTACATCGCCGATGAGGTGTGCGGCAGATGGTACTACGCCCAGCAAAAGGCCGTTGAACCTCTTTTTGAGAGAACATCGGATCTAACGTTCATACGGGAACTGGGTCACCGTCTGGACCCTGAGATGTGGCCCTGGAAGACGGACGAAGAACTCCTCGACTACCAACTCGAACCGGTGGGCATTACGTGGCAAGGGTTGAAGGAGAAGTACTGTCACGAACTGTTGCCCGAGAGTTACGAGAAACATGCATCCGGCGACCCGGCCTGGAAGATCAGGACGGCCTCCGGCAGGTTCGAGTTGTTCTCGAACGTGATCAACATGCTTGGCCTGGGACCCCTCGTCAAGTACGAGGAGCCCCCGGAGAGCCCTCTGAGCGCGCCCGAGCTGGCCGAGCAATACCCGCTCGTTCTGACCACGGGCGCCCGGGTCCCCTACTTCTATCACTCCACGTTCCACAACATTCCCTGGCTTCGGTCGATGCAGGTCGACCCCGAGTGTTTCATCAACCAGGGCACCGGAACACAAGCAGGTATCCGGCAGGGGGACTGGATCTGGATCGAAACGCCCCACGGAAGGGCCCGAGCCCGCGCCCATCTGACCGAGGGGATTCATCCCCGGGTCGTCTCGGCGCAACATGGTTGGGGAATGGGGTGCCGCGAGCTGGCCGTCGCGGACTTGCCGGACGAGGAGGTCAACATCAACCACTGCGTCAGC
>JAUWSZ010000263.1 GCA_030609865.1 bacterium
ACCCTTGTAGAAACCGAGGTTGCCTCGATCGACCAGTTTCGTATCTGGACCTCATGCACGGTGCCTCTGAGCGTTACGGCAAGCCGCGAGCACTATGCCGACGGCCACTGCAAACAATGGTTTCTCATGGATACCCGGCAAGGACACCCCCCTGTGGAGACTCGAGACGATTATGCGATCCGTACGGAAACTGAGGAAAGATACCGACAGTTCAAGTGCTTCTGCGACATGACGAGTTTTACTTCCAGGGCCTTTTCCATGGTCGTTCAGCAGGTTGTCTTTGTCATGCTTGCCTACAACCTTCTCCAGGTGTACCTGCTCAGAAAGCATCGTCGGGAGATGAACACCAAGACAATGCCCAAGATCCGGCAGCAACTCCTGCCCGCGGATTCCTACACCATCGTATACTGGCAAAACTATTATGGGTTGTTTTCTTCCTATGAGCTCATCGATATCATTGGTTCCCTCCCGGACGAACCCCGCAAAAAGATCGTCGAGAAAAGTAGACGCCGACGTCGTGAGTTGACCGAATCCTTGAAAAACCCCCGCGCGCCGTAGATTCCTCCTCCTCTCCTCTTTGGCCAGCCGCCACGGAAACCGCGGTCTCTTTTTCTGCGTTTCGCTCTCCCGATCCCCTGTGCGCCTGCATGGTCCTTGCCCCTTCATCTTTGCCGAGGACGAGGTTGGGGGCCAGGGCCGGCGGCAAAGAATGGCTCGGGCCGGGATGCTCCTATTGCCGACAGGGTATGTTCCCGAGCCAAACCGCAACCATCTGGAGGGGCGAGGCGCCCCGCCCACTACGATACCCCACTGCCGGCTGTCCCCTCCCTTCCCATAGAGACTACCCCGCTCCGCGAGAGGCTCCAGCGTCCTGTGCCCCCCGATCCCTCCCCCCAGTGTCTGAATCACAGTCTGCCGTAGTCTTTCGTTGACAGGAATTCCATACCTGTGTTACACAGTTTTCAAGCCTTTTCCCCCATGGGAACGGGAGGCAAGTCATGCGCGAGAGGCTCGCTTCGAGGATCCGTAAGATTCTGTCACCGGAGGAAATGCTCCCTCTGGGGGGCAGACAAGCAAAGGTCATTTCCATCTCCAACCAGAAGGGAGGGGTGGGGAAGACAACGACCTCCGTCAACCTCGGTGCAGGCCTGGCCCTTTTTCATCACAAGAAGGTGCTTCTCGTCGACATGGATGCACAGGGGCACATCGGCACCAGCCTGAATCACCTTGCCTCGAACGGAGGGGGAATCGGACAGGTCCTGGCTTCCAAGAACGGCTCCATCATGGACGTGATCGTTCCGACGGATGTTCCCCAGCTGGACATGACCCCGTCGGATCATTCCCTTCTGGAGGCGGAATCCCAGCTCGCCAGCAAGATCGGCAGGGAATTCATCCTTCGAAAGGCCCTCACGAGGGCTCGATCCTACTATGATTTCATCCTGATCGACTGCCCGCCCAACCTCGGCAACCTGACCGTCAACGCCTACGTTGCGTCGGACTATCTACTGATTCCCTGCGACCTCTCTGCTCTGGCCCTGGAGGGAATGGAAGGGATCTTGGAGGTCGTGGACACGGTCAACTTCCGTCTCAACCATCCCCTGAAGTTCCTGGGCGTCCTGACGACTCGCGTAGACCGCCGAAACCTCGTCATGAACGAGACGGTGTTCGAGAGGTTGAAAGAGGCCTTCAGCGACAAGCTGTTCAGGACCCAGATCACGGTCAACACGGACCTGAACAAGGCACAACTCGCCGGAAAGCCCATCTTCATGGTTGCCAGAAGCTCGGCCGGAGCCAGGGATTATCAAGCCCTTGCCGACGAGTTGGTCGAGCGCCTCGAAGGGTTGTCCGGCCCGACCCACCTCTAGATCCGGATTGACCACCCGCACCCGCCTTGTCTACGACGGTAACTTCTGCTATTTATCCACTCTGATACGGCAGATACAGCAACAGAAGTCCCCGGGCTTCCCGGGGGTGAGGGCAAAATGGCAGGAAACTCATTTGGCAAGGCCTTCCGGGTTACCACCTGGGGCGAATCCCACGGACGGGCAATCGGCGTTGTCGTGGACGGATGCCCACCCGGCCTCCCCCTCGACGAAAAGGCGATCCAGAAGGACCTGGACCGCAGGAAGCCGGGCCAGAGCGAGCTGACCACGGCCCGAGAAGAAGGCGACAAGGTGGAAATCCTCTCCGGGGTCTTCGAGGGCAAGACCTCGGGCACGCCCGTTTGCCTCCTGATCCTGAACAAGGGACAGCAATCGCACCGCTACGACCATCTCCGGGATGTCTTTCGTCCGGGCCACGCGGATGCAACCTACTTTCAGAAATACGGCATCTACGATCATCGGGGCGGAGGTCGCGCCTCGGCAAGGGAGACCGCGGCCAGGGTTGCCGCAGGGGCCGTCGCGAAGCGGATCCTCGAAGAACAGGGAATCGAGGTGGTCGGGTATACGCGCAAGGTGGGCCCGATCGAGGCCGAGGTCTTCGATTTCCAGGAGATCGAGAGGAACGCAGTGAGGTGCCCGGACCCTGTGAAGGCAAAGGAGATGGCGGAGCTCATCCAGAAGGTTCGGGGCGAAGACGACTCCATCGGCGGCCTCGTCGAGGTCGTCGCCAGAGGCGTGCCTGCGGGCCTTGGAGAGCCCGTTTACGACAAGATGGACGCCGACCTGGCAAAGGCCCTGATGAGCATCAACGCGATCAAGGGCGTCGAGATCGGTGCCGGCCTCAGCGCGGCCGGAAAGAGGGGCTCGGAGAACAACGACCCCTGGATCTTCGAGGACGGAAGACTCCGCACAACGACGAACCACGCCGGTGGCAGTATCGGTGGAATCACGACCGGCGAAGAACTGATAATGAGAATCGCGGTCAAGCCTCCCTCGACAATCGGCATCCCCCAGCAAACCGTCGATCGGTCAGGACACACCGTGACCGTAACCCCGGGAGACGCGGAAGCCAGAAAACGGCATGATCCTTGCATTTGCCCAAGGGTGGTCCCGGTCGCAGAGGCCATGGTGGCCATCGTTCTGGCAGACCATTTTCTGCGTCAACGGGGCTTGAGGGGAGCCGAATTCAGCCCGAGTAAGGCCCCATAGGCTTTCCCTCGAAGAGCCGTGAGGTCGGACGGGCGCATGGCCCCAAACTTTAGTCCAAACGTACACCGGAACCGTCCCCTCACCAAGCCCGCTTGCCTTTCTGATGGCATGACGAGAGAATAGACATACGGGGCAGAGTCCTGTTCATGACCCACCGTGGAAGAGACACTCCCGGTGTTTCCCCGAAGGCTTGACAACGAAACGGGATCAGAAGGGACAGAGCAACCAGCTATGAAGACTTCACCCCCGAAAGAAGGCGCCGCGACGCGCGCAAAGATGAGACTCTCCTCTCTGGCCACCCGGGGAATGAGGGCAACCCTCGAACGTACGAGCGTGCAGAAGATCTATGAGAGCATGGTCTGGAGTCAGATCCGAGGCGGGCCCTTTCCGGAACACATCGGCGTGATCCTCGACGGAAACCGGCGTTGGGCACGCAGCCGGGGGCTGGCCCCTTGGAAGGGGCACGAGCAGGGGGCCAAGAAGATGGACGACTTCCTGGACTGGTGCGGCGAGATCAGCGACATCCGCTCTATCACGCTCTACGCCTTTTCCACGGAGAACTTCAACCGGTCCGAAAAAGAGGTCACTGAGATCTTCCGGCTCCTGAAAGAGTACCTGAACAGCCTTCTCAAGGACGAACGGGTCGTCAAGAACGAGATCCGCGTCAAGATGCTGGGCAGGATGGAGATGCTTCCGGAGGAGTTCCAGGAGTTGATCCGGCAGGTGGAGGAGAAGACGGCCCACCACCAGAAGCGCTACTTCAACTTTGCCATCGCTTACGGGGGCCGGACGGAAATCGTCGACGCGGTAAGATCCCTGGCAGAGAACGTGAAAGAGGAGAAACTCTCCCTCGACGAAATCAACGAAAGCGTGATCGAAAGCTACCTCTACACCGCCCACCTGCCCAAATGCAGTCCGGACCTGATCATCCGCACGTCCGGCGAAGTACGGCTGAGCAATTTCTTGACCTGGCAGGGCGCATACAGCGAGCTTTGTTTCGTGGATGTCTACTGGCCGGACTTCCGAAAACTCGATCTGCTCCGGGCCATCCGCATGTACCAGCATCGCCAGCGGCGTTTCGGCGAGTAGATAGAAAGACTATCAGCCGAGGGGAGCGAACTGTTCGATCCGCGCCCGTATCTCCTCACGCGTGACCACGGCCGTCCCGAGTTTCTCGACCACGAGCCCCCCGGCAACGTTGCTCAGCATGGCTGCCTGCCGAAAGGTGGCCCCCGCCACCAGGGCGCAGGTAAAGACGGCAATGACCGTGTCGCCCGCCCCCGAGACGTCATACACCTCTCTCGCTCGGGCCGGGATCTTGAGAGGGGGTTCCCCGTCCTTGAACAGGCACATGCCCTGATCCCCCATCGTGATCAGCACCGCATCGCATTTGAGCCTCTCCATCAGCCGGGTGCCCGCTTCGGGGAGCCCATTTTCGTCGGAGATATGAATGCCGGTTGCCTCTTCCGCTTCGAGCCTGTTCGGAGTGATCGCCGTGACGCCCTTGTAGAAGGGAAAGTGGTCCCTTTTCGGGTCCACAGTCACAATCTTTCCCAGGCCCCTTGCCATGGGAATGATTTCACTCAGGAGCCTCTCCTGAATCACGCCTTTCCCGTAGTCTTCCAGAATCACGGCGTCCACGTTCGGGATCGTCTCCTGCAGGTGCTCTTTCATTCTTGCCAGGCATTCTCCCTCGAGAGACCTTGTGTCCTCCCGGTCCACCCGTACGACCTGCTGCTTGTGAGCGATGATTCGCGTCTTCAGGATCGTGGGCCTGTCCGGGTCCTTCACGACGAGCCGGGTGCCGATCCCCTTCTCTTTCAACATGCCCAGCAGCATCCCTCCGTGGGAATCGTCTCCTACGACCCCGCAGATCTCGACCGACACTCCGAGTGCATTGAGGTTGCTGGCCACGTTCGCGGCACCGCCCAGGGAGAAGTTCTCTCGAACCACCTCCACGACGGGGATGGGCGCCTCAGGGGAAATCCGGCTTACTTTTCCCCAGATGTACTGGTCGATGATGAGATCCCCGAGAATAAC
>JAUWSZ010000458.1 GCA_030609865.1 bacterium
ACCGAGAACGAAGCCACGTACTCTGTGTCCCTGGCGGAGAAGGTGCCTACGGGGAGGCTGACCGGAAAGATCCTTGTCAAGACGAACAGCAAGAAGTCCCCAAAGACGCAGGTGCCTTTCTATGCATTTGTGCAGGGAAGGGTGAAGTTCTCGCCCCAGCTCGTCTCCTTTGGTGTGATCCGTCCCGGAGAGCCTTCGAGCCGGGAGATCACCCTGCGCGGGACAGGGGACGGGGCCTTCTCCGTGGACAGGGTGAAGGCAACGACCGACGCCATCACCTCGGAGATCCTGCCCGAGAAAGAGGGGGAGGTCTACCGTCTTCGCGTTACCTACGACCCGGGTGAGAAGACCCAAGGCAGGGTCTCGGAGAGGCTGACGATATTCGTGGGCGGGGAAGAGGAAGAGGTTCTCGAGGTGCCGGTCTACGGCAACATCCATCAAGCACCCAAGAAGTGAATCTTCTCTCCGATACGAGAGAGCCAAGGCGTCCTTGTGTTGAGAAAATGGGTATTAGGCGTTAGCATTTAGGTATTAGCCCGCCCCCAACCCTGCCTCACGGGTATCCAGTTATCCAGTCGGGTGGCAGCGGCGTGGAGCTAATACCTAATACCTAACAGCTAATGGCCAAGTACTCAGAGAATATCGTTCACTTTCAGTCTCAATGCCCGGGTGGGACAACCCTTTACGCACCAGCCACAAGCGATGCACAGGGAAGGGTCGAACTCGACCCGCATCGAAGACCGCTCGATGAAAAGGGCATGCGTGGGGCACAGGCCCGAGCAGGCGCCACACTGAACGCAGGCCTTGTCGTCCCTCTCGATCCCCTGTTCGATCGGCTCGACCCGTACGCCGCACCGCCGAAGGTACTGCAGCCCCTTCTTGCAGTTCTCCTTGTCTCCGATGATTTCGAGCACCATTCTCCCTTCCTGACGAGGCACGATGAATGCCTTCAGGATGTTGAACGTGAGGCCGTACTCGGAGGCAAGCCTGCAAACGATTGGCTGGTTCCAGGTGGTCTTATCGAATCGAAGCACCTTGGTCGTACTTGCCATGGGAACTTCCTCCATCGTCAATGATTCAGCTTGACGAGTTTTATGGGGCCCCATACGCCGACCCGGTCCCGGAGGACCACCAGGGCCCCTTTCAGGCCTTCCGTGGCCTTTGCCGCCTCGAGGGTGGGCTCGATGTCTTCCGGCGCAACCACGCGGTTCGCCAGGGCGGTGGCCGCTGCATCGGCAAGGGCCGTGGAAGATGCCCAGACCGTGACCGCATCCGCCTTCCCGAAACTCAGGGAGGGGCCGACCTGCCCGGAGGAGGTGCAAAGGCCGCACGGCGTTTCTTCCGGGGGGATCCGCATGCCCACGCGCATGCTGAGAGGAGATCTTCCTGCAAACACCCCAACCGTCGTTTCCCTCTGCGTTGCCAGAAACACATCTCCCCCGTTCTCAACGATCACATCGCGCGAGAATGCCTGAAGGGCCTTCCCCACGTCTTCTGCGATGGCGCCTGCCACGGCCGCCATCGGGCCGACCGACAGGCTCTGTGCAGCGCGGAGCATGTCCTGGACGACCAGAGGGGCCTCCGGGTCGAAGGGCAGGGGCTGCAGAGCCGTTCGGAAGTCCGGGTACCTTCGGATGTAGCCCTCGATCGCCCTCCGGGCCCGGTGGATCGCCTCCAGGGCCTGATCGGTGAGGTCCCGTTCCGCCCGGATATACAGGTCCGTCTCTTCGCTGGCCACGGCGAAGGGGACCCACTTTCCCCTGGACGCGAAATCCCGGTAGGTCCGCTCTACACAGTCCGGGCCGTCTTTCTCTTGCCGCCGGGAGGGAGCAACCATTGGGGTTCTCCGAGAAGGAACCTTTTTTTGAGGATCCAGGCCTTCAGGGTCTCCGCGATTTCCACTGCCCTCGAATAGCTCGAAAGAGGGGCCGCGGGAATCTCCTTCCCCCGAAGCTTGATCGTCCCGCTCTTCAACTCGCCATAGGAGACCTGGCCGATGGTCTGTCCCGTGGTGTCAGGATAGTCGAGGCTGTAGTCCACGATGGGCGCGAAGATGTTCTCGTCCCTCACGGCCGTGAAGGCGGCCATCCGTTCGTCCAGGATCGGGATCGGAATCCCCAATCCCACGTACAGGCTGACGCCGTATCCCTCGAAACTAGCGCCCACGAGCCACCGTTTGTCCATCTGTTTCAGATCTCCCACCAGGGCAAGCGTACCCGCGCCCGTGATCGGCACGCCTCTTGCGGTTCGCTTTGGAGAGGGGTTGTGCTGTGTCCCGTAGAAGCTCACGAAGCCTTCGCCTCCTCCCAGAAAGATGCGCGTTCCCACCCCGATGGTGCGGAAGTAGGGATCGTTCAGGAGCGGACTGAGCTGACCGGCGCTGCAGTAATTCGCGTTGGCGCAGCGGGACCGAAGGATGCCCATGTAGGTGTATCGGGTCCTATCGGACAGATTGACAGCACAATTGTAGTTCTGGTATCCGTTTCGAGGGTTGAAGAGGAAGGCCTGGGGGAAGTCCTTCAGGCGCACCTTCTTTGTCAACTCTTTTCTTGGATAGCAATCGGTGCCGTAGCCCAGGGCACGCAACTCGATCTCCTTGCGGGCAACGAGGTCGTGGATCACGTGCCCTCCCCCGTAGGGGAATTTTCCGGGAAAGACTTTGTTCAACGGGTCATCCTCCGGGAGTTCGGTGGCGCCGAGATAGGCGTCCACAGCAGCAATCCCACCGTAGGCGGCCACGTTGTTCAGCCAGACGCGGTGGGCCCTGATCCTCGGGCTGGGATGACCGAAATTGAGAAAGACCCCGGAGGAGCACATGGGGCCGAATGTGCCCGTTGTGACAACATCGACCTCGCTGGCGGCCTGGACGGCCCCTTTCTCTTCGACCACGTGGATCATCTCTTCAGCGGTCAGGACGACCGCTTGCCCTTTCATGATGCGTTCGTTGATTTCTTTGTAGGTTTTTGTAACCTTTGGACCGCTTGTCTTTTTCGTCCTTTGCGCGACCATGGGAGGATCCCTCTCTCAGGCGTTCTCGAAAAGGTGGGATGCCTTTTCGAGTCTTAAACCTTCTATTCGATCATGTTTGTAGGAACACTGTCAACGATCTCAGGGCCCTTTGCAGGCATTTTTTTCGGGCCCGGAAGGACGTGGTAGCCGCTTCCGGGCGGGTCCGGCCGAAAGCCGGGGGCCGATGTGCGAAGGTGGGAGGAAAAAGGTGATATCCAAGGCGTCTGACGCGGCTCGTCTACAGGCCTTGGGCCTGCCGGAGCGTGTGGTCGATTTTCTGATCCGGAAAGGGCCCTTGGGTGCGGGGCCGATTCGCACGGTCCCCCTGGAGGGAGATGCTTCGGACCGGAAGTACCTGCGGCTGATTGTAGAGGGTCGTGGCGAGGGGGATCAGGGGTCCTATGTGCTCATGCAGCTTGCGAGCCCGTGGGTGCCGCAGGGCTCCCGGCGGGAACTCCCTTTCGTGAATATCGCGAGGCACTTGAGCGAGAAGGGGATCCCCGTGCCCAGGGTCTTCTTCGATGCCTCGAAAGAGGGCTTCGTCCTGTTGGAGGATGTGGGGAACGTAACCCTCGAAAGCTACCTGGAAAGGGAATCCCCCCGGGAAAGGAGAAGGCGCTACGAAAGTGCCATTGAAATCCTCGTACGGATGCAGAGCGATGGGTCCAGGGCCTCGAGTCGTCCCTGCTATGCCCTGTCCTTTTCGTTCGATGCGGAGACCTTCTTTCGGGAACTCTGCTTCTTCCGGGAGCATGCCCTGGAGGGCCTC
>JAUWSZ010000012.1 GCA_030609865.1 bacterium
CCTTTCTTCCGCATTCTCTTGATGTGTTTCGCAAACGCACCGGCAAGCTCTTGCTCGCCGGTATAGTAGGGTTGGCGATTGACGGCAAAGCTGGAGAAACTCCGGTCCATCGTGTCGACCCGAATCAGATCCAGTTCCTGCCGGAGTGAAGGGTCGAGCTGGAAGTCGATTTTCGGCAAATCAGGGAAATGCTCGACATCGGGATGAGGGTACAGGACATTCTCCCTCTTCCGGGTTCGATCCACCAGGCTCCTGTCCTGGTATTTCAGGCGGTCCCCAGTGCCCCCTTCATCCTTGAACAGGATCGAGGCCGCAGCCCTTTCTTCCCTCAGCCTGGGTATATAATAGGTCGTGTGAACGAAGATAATGATGACGAGGAGGTGAATGAGAAAGGAGAGGATCAGGGATTCACGGGAACGGATGCCATTCAGGATGTTCTGGAGGCGTTTCATTCTGTCCAGTTGAATCGATGAATACTGAAGCTGGGTATAGTATTCACTGCCCGACAGGGATTATTCACTTTATCAAGTGCCTCGAACGTTGTCAACCGGCAAATTGGAGGGCATCTGAAGGGTTTAGATCTATCGAGAAAGCAGTTCCTCGAATTCCTTTTCGTCCACGACCTCCTTCTTGGTGAACACATCGTATACAAACACGCATTTCTCGACGATTTTCCTCGTTCCTCTGAGTTCTATGAAAACGGCTTTCGTCTTGGGTTCGTCTGCCGCCTCATCTTCATAGATCCTGTAATGATAGGTCCCGGGCGCGAGGGCCATGGTCCCTGAGCCGCCCGGTGCGATCGACATGATCTTTTCCTTTTTCCGCCTCACCTTCACGAGGAGGGTTCTTTCCGTATTGTTGTTGACGACGATCCCGCTGTCCGGGAGATCTGAAGGATGATCCGGTTGGTCGAGCTCGATCGCCTCCATGTCGTGGATCATCTCGTTGACCTTGAGAATCTCCACCTCGTGGGAGTAAATGCAGCCTTCCAGGAACAGGAAAAAGATGATGATCGCGAAAATCAGGAAACGACGCCTCATGATCTACAGCCTTTCCCAGATGGATGCCATTTCTCCGGCATCCACGTCGAAGACGCTCCCCGTGGGCGCAAGGGCCTCGTTGCGGATAAACTCCGGGTCCGGCCCGTGGATGGTGCTGAACTCGGCCCCCTCATTGAACTTGATCTCGTCCCGCAGCGTCTGCTTGCCGATTTCCATCAGGTCCTCTTCCGTAACGTCGAGCCCGTATCGTGCTTTCAGGAGGTCCTTGAGGAAGCCCGACGCAGCGGCATGATCCGAAGGTGCCGCAAGGAGGCAGTACCCCATGCTGTCCACCATCCCCATGACGACCTGCATTTCAAAGGATTTCTCCACCTTGCCCTCCTTTGCCATGGGGTCGTCATACGAAAGCCCTGCTGTGTGGTCCGCCCCCATCGGGCTCGTTGCGTACGTTACGCCCACAGCCTTGCAGACCCGTCCGTCGTGCGCCGGGATGGCCTGCCCCTTGAAGGCAGGGACCCTGCTCACGCCCAGGGCCTTGCTCGTGGCCACGACTCCGTTGCCCAGGACCGCTCCGAACTCGGTCCCTTTCTCCACCTCGTCCAGCAGGGCCCATACCGACTCCACATTCTCCATCTCCATCTTGCCGGCACTGGCCGCCACGCCCATGGCAGAACCGAGCTCGATCGTGTCCAGCCCCATCTCGTCACAGAACCGATCCATCTTGGCCAGCTCGTCCGGGTCCGCAATGCCCAGGTTCGTGCCCAGGAGGGCAATGGTTTCGTATTCGAGGGCTGACGTCACATGCTTGCCGTCCGCATCATGGAAGATGATCGAGCATTTCACGATGCATCCGGGCATGCATCCGTCCATGCGTCCGCCCCTCTCCTCACGGAGCTTTTCCAGGGCCTCCCCACCCAAGCTCTCGAAGCCGGGCGTTTCCTCGCTGCTGTAGTTCTTCGACGGCATGCTTCCCAGGCCTCGGAGTGCGACGACACCAAAGGGTGTGCCATGCTTGCTGAAGGCCTGGAGTTGCCCATCCCCCTTGATCACCTTGGTCCAGTTGCTCAGGATCTCACGATAGGCATCTTTGTCTGCCATCGAAACGGCCGGCGTGCCCTTGTCGTCGACCACGATCGCCTTCAACCCCTTCGCACCCATAACGGCGCCCATTCCCCCTCTTCCTGCATGCCGGGAGGGGTGCCCGTCCTTGTCCGTGAAGGCTACGGAAGCGCCCTTCCATTTCCGCTCCCCTGCGGGCCCGATGGAGATCACGGCAGCGCTCTCTCCGTACTGTTTCATCTCTTCCACCAGGGCATACGTCTTCATGCCCTTGGTTGCATCCGCATCCTGTAAGGTCGCTCCATCCTTGTTGATCACGAGCAGGTACAGCTTGTCATCCTTCGGGGCCCCTTCGACCACGATGGCCCGAATCCCCAGCTTGTCCAGCTTCTGCGCCGTTGGTCCTCCCGCATTCGCCTCCTTGATGCCCATCGTGAGCGGGCTCTTCCCGCCCACCGAGATGCGGCCGCAGGAAGGGGCCATCGTTCCCGCAAGCGGCCCGCCCGCGATCACGAGTTTGGCCTCCGCGCCGAGCGGGTCCGTACTTGGCGGGACCTCTTTGCCCAGTATTCTGGCGGACAGCCCCCTTCCACCCACGGCCGTCAGGTCCTCCGGCAAATCCTCAAACCTGGTCTCAAGACTGCTCATGTCAACTCGTAGGATCTTCATGCCTTTCTCCCCTCCCCGGGCTGCTCATTATCAGAGGTCCTTCTTCCGCGTGCCACGCCACCTGCCGGTCGAAACCGGCGCAACGCATCTTCCGGTTCCGCAGACGAGCATAATCCAGACGCCCCTGCAATTCAACCCGCGAACACCATCCCCCAAGCTCTGCCCGAAGATGACCGGGTGCCTGCTTGTCAAGGAGGTTGACTGCATTTTCCGCTTCTCCAAGGCTCGTTTCTCCGCCCAATGAACGCACAGGGCCCCTCAGCAACAGGACCAGAGGAGCAATACCCCGGCGAAGAAGGCCATCACCACGACGAGAGCCGTTCTCGCCGCAACCGATGCTTCGCCGGCATACGCCCTGGGCCAGACCCAGCTTCTCCAGAAGAGAACGGCCAGGACAACCAGGAGGGCCCACCCGATCACGGAGAGATCCAGCAGACGAGCCGGGGCATCCAAGCCGCCTTCCGATATGCGGTGAAAGGCTTCGAGACCGTTCGGATCTGCCGCGGCAAGCGGCAGATAGCCGCCCCAGGAGGACATCTTGGCAAGAGACTTTGCCATATGCGAAACAGCGACAAGCGGAGCGGCCCCTGTGGCGGCCACGACCAGCAGGACTCTCCATCCCGGCCGCTGGCCGCATAGCCAGGCAAGACCGGTGGCAACAGACCACAGCAGGACCGGGAAGAGAAACAGGAACCAGAGGGCCTCGAACCACCCAAAGTCCACCGACGGGGCAAGACGGTTCAGCGCGGTCGGGATGGTATGGAAGATCTCATCGAACCAGCGCACTTCTCCAGCCACCTCATGGGCGACGAATCCGGCCGCCAGGAGGATGAACACCGTCTCGTAGGGCTCGAGGAGTCGCTTTCTGCGCGAATCGGCCCTCCCGGACACAAAGCCAAAGCCGAGATTCTCGTAGGGACAGACCTTTGCACACTGGAAGCAGAGCACACAGCCATCGGACGGATCGCGCTCGAAGGGTTTCAGTCGCGACGGACAGCTCCTCTTGTCGAAGCGGTGGCGGTTTTCCTCGGCAACGCAGTCCTTGGTTCTGCACTGAGCGCACACCTCCCGATCTCGAACATCGAGCTGCAGGGGTGTGTACCTGCCGTATACAGACAACAAGGCACGAGCCGGGCACCCCCCCACGCAGAAGGAACGGGACCCGCGGAAGAGGAGTCCGCTCAAGAAGGCAAGGCCCAGAAGTACACCCAGCATGACGCTGGTGTAGTGAGGGACCCGATGGAGCGAGAAGCCTGCCACGGCCAGTTGCAGGGTCAGGTAGAGCAGAACGACAAGCCAGCCGGCCTTCATCCACCCCGCCATACGTATTCGTGGCAAGCGGATCCGGCCCGCAATCGCATCCCCGATTCGATTCACGAGTTCCATCGGGCAGACTGTGCACCAGACCTTGCCCATCATCAGAACCAGCGCGATCATCCCCGGCCACCACAGGCCCCACACGAGCAACGTGGTCAAGTTGGTCTTCCTGAGCGTCTTCAACTCCTGGGCCGACTCGGTCAGTCCGATTCCCCAGCCATTGACCATCAGGACAATGAGCGTCCCCAGAAGCACCATCTGCAGCAGAACAGGAAAGGCCGGCCCGTCAATTATCTTCCGCACAACCTGCACCGAAAGGATGTCCCCCCTGATTTGGCTCCTTCCCTTCATGTTCCCCTCCTGGCCATCGGTGGGTTTCCGGTCCGGCTGCATTTGAATTCTGTAGATCCATTTATCTTAAGCAGGCAGGGACGGCCACAGAGGGAAATCCCTTTGACTCCAGGAACCGTGCCGTGCCATGCGCAGCCCGCGCCGCCTCTCCGTAGCTATGAATCGTGTCGAACTGTGCCACCTGGTTGTTTGCAGAACGTATCGCCCCCAGGCTGTGCCTTGCCGCAACGACGACGATGCTCTTCGCCGAGGGCAGGATCGCAGCGATTCACTCTTCGTGTTCGGCAAGATCCCTCGCGCTGACAACACCGACCAGGTCCGCACCCTGCTCGAGGGCCACGCTCTTCGCCTCTCGGCTAAGCTCACGCGCTGCCATTCTTGTCATCCTTCCTTCTTTAAGGGGTATTGAGTTAAAGTCATGTATTAACAATAGTCATCTATTATATTGTTTTTAATATATAATCTTGCTATTACTAAACGTCCATAAACCTCTTCTCAGCACGCCCTCTTCCGGGTTTCATCCCGAACAGGAATCGGACCACTCCCCACCGCCGAACGAACACCTCGTAGATGACGATCGTCACAAGGATCGATGCGGTGACCACGAGCAGATACCTCGACCCGATGCTCATCCTCCATTTCATGACAGGGAAGCCGATCAGAACCACAACGGTCATATGGAGAATGTAGAAAGGGCATTCTTTGACATACGAGTGGCCGTTCTTTACCCTTTGTAGAATGGGCTTTGACGCTTCTTCGGCCCACTATAGCGCAGCGAAACAACCGTTATCAAACAGAGCTGACCAGGAGGTACCCTTGGCATCCCTCAGCCTGGAAACACTCCAGGGCCAGCTTCAACGCTTTGCCCATGCCCATTACGGAGGGGAGGCGATCGTACGGCAACCGCAGGTGATGCCCGGGCACGCGGGGCTGAGCTTTGGTTTCACGGTCGCTCACCAGAAAGACGGGAGACCGTGCGAGGAATCCCTGGTCCTGCGCCTGCCCCCGAAAGGTGTCCGGCAGAGCGGCAACACCGACGTGCTCCGTCAGGCGCCGCTGCTTCAGGCCCTGCAACGTAACGGGATTCCCGTACCGGCCGTGCGATGGTTCGGCAACGACCTGCAGTGGTTCGAGGTGCCCTATCTGATGGTCGAGTGGATGCAGGGCCGGACCTTTCGCGTCTGGGACCCGGATGTCTCGTTTGATCGGAGTCCGCGGGCCGTGGCAGGCATCTACAAACAGGCCGTTCTCGCGCTCGCACAGGTGCATCTCCTCGATTGGACGAATCAACTGGCCGATTGGGAATCCCCAAGATCGATCGTGGAAGAAATCGGGCACTGGGACAGCATCCTGGCCAGGGCTGCAGAGCCTGAATGGGTCTCCCAGGGCGAAGCAGTCAGGACCCTGCTCCTGGAACGCCAACCCCCTGCTCCGCCTGTCGGCCTGTTTCACGGCGACTATCAGGGCACGAACCTGCTCTTCCACAAGAAAGAGGGAGAAGAACTCGTCGCCCTCCTCGACTGGGAGATCTCCGGCATCGGCGCACAACTGCTGGACCTCGGCTGGTTAATCGTCTTCATCGACCCGATGAGTTGGAGCGCTGAACACGGACCCATCGTTTCGGTCCCGCCGGCCGAGCCGCTCATCGCCCTCTACGAAAAAAAGGTCGGCCGGACCGTAGAGGACATCGCCTGGTACCGCGCCATGGCCGGTTACCGCTTCGGCGTGATCACCGGCTTCAACGTGATGCTCCATCGCAAGGGCAAGCGGCACGACCCTGCGTGGGAGTCGCTTGCTCTCTCCGTTCCTGCCCTGTTTGGCAGGGCCAAGGAGATGCTGATTTCTCTCTGAAAGAGGATGTGGGACGAACCGGACCTTGAAGTTCACCATCAAGAAGGACGACACACACCTGGAGTCGACATGGCACAAGAAACGAACGGAGCACTACGAGAGACCGTACACGATATCCACCGATACATAGGAGAGAACCTCTACTTCAGCCGGCCGGATCTGGAGATCAAGGGAGAGAAGTTCAACTCCGCCCTTCTCTTGACCCTCCTCACGGGCCTTCGTCAGGGGAAGGCATTGATCATCGGAGAGCCCGGTCTGGGGAAGACCACGTCTGCAGAGTACGTCTGTTCTCTGTTGTACCGTGTTCCCCTCGGCACCATCTGGGGAAGTGAGGTCTCAGGACATCCGGAACAGACGGAGGAGAAGATCATTGGCCGACCGGACCTGGGCAGGCTCAACCAGGGAGAAGAGTTTGTCGTATGGTCTCACTTCGTACTTCTCCCCACCAAGATCGTGGACGAAATCAATCGACTCCCCGAAACAAAACAGAGCATGATCCTGGATGGCGTGGACCGCGGCAACTGGGAGTACCTGAACGATTCGGTGATCAACAGCGAATACTGCCTGTTCGCAACCGCCAACTACCAGGACGGCGGCACGAACACGATCATCGCTCCCTTGATCGATCGGTTCGACGTCATGGTTGAGTCCAAACACCCCGGACCGAACCTCGCCTTCCACATCGGCATGACAGGCTCGAACGGCTCGTGCCTGCGCAACGAAGAGTTGGAAAGAGGGCTCCATCGTGTCCTGAACCAGAGGGTTTCGTATGAAGACCGCATGCACCAGGCAGAGGAATTGTGCAATCAATTCGGCGAGGCGCTGGCCCGAGTCCCCGGGGTGAAGACCCTCTCCCGTTCGGATCGCGAAACCATCCGCTCCCAGATGGATGAGATCCCTTTCGATGTGGACACGAATGCCTTCTTGCGGCTGGTCCTGTCCGAGTTGTCCTTCTGCTATCACTACGGACAGAGGAGGTTTCACGAGGGGTGCGTCGATGGCTGCCACTTCACTTCCTATCTCTGCCACGCGGTCAGGAACTGCATCTCCAATCGATTTCCGAGCAGCGCACGCACGCTTTCGCAGGCCCTGGCCTGGTTCCTGGGCGACGAGCAGGTCGGACTCGAACACCTCAGGGCCATCCTGCCCTTCACGCTGGCCCACCGAATCCAGTGGAAGGAAGAGACCCTAGCGCGCAGGGAGAAAGAGTCCCGACAGGATCCGTTGCCTATCTACATGGCCAAAGAGGCTGTCCGAGAGATGCACCGGCGGTACATCGAGCAGGCGCCTCAGATCAAGAGCGCGCTGGCGGCCGCCTGCCGGATCACCGACGGCGACGCCCTCGAGCCCACACAGGGGGACCATCCGATCTACTGGGAGATCCGAAGAGACCTTGGTGAGGAGGTTTTGGATCGATGAAGAATCCCTTCCAGGATTTCCGGTCGGTTCCATACAGGAAGAAGGAAATTCCCCTCGACCGCATCGTCCGCGCCAAGGAAGAAACCCTGGAGCGGCTCGTGCAGGGATACCTTCAACTCGTGGAGGAGGAAGTCAGGGACCTCGTCTGGCTCGTGGAAGAGAGCAAGGTGGAGAAGGCCTACAACGCCGCCATCAAAAGGATCGACGGCTCTCAGTACGATTCGGACGACATCGACGAGTTCTGCGCCCTCCTCGACAGCTCGAACAAGATCCCCTACCTGATCTCAGGGCCTGCCGGGATCTACATCTCCGCCCTCGTCAATCGCGCTCAGGAGGATCACATCGTCTTGAGTCCGAAGGACTATGAGCGTACCTTCCACTTCCTGGGCTACAAGCTTCCGGAGGGCAAGACCCTCGTGCTCCAAGGAGACGTGGGAGACTTCACGGGGTCAGGTCTTTTCGGAGGCCGCCTGATCGTGGAAGGATCGGCCGCGAACTGGTGTGGGGCCGGGATGATGAAGGGCGAGATCCGGGTCACCAACAATGCGGGCCAGAACACGGGCGAGTGGATGCGTGGCGGGGAAATCCATGTGGACGGCACCATTCAGAGCGTTGGGACCAAGTTTTACGGGAACACGGGCTATCGGGTGCTTTTCGGGGGCAAGATCTATCAGAAGGGGAAGCTTCTCGTTCCCCGCGCCCTCATGAAGGAAGGATAAGGGGCAGCTGTGACAAGAGAATGGGATGCTCTCCTCCGAGAGGTCTGGGCCAAGGTGCGCGAAGCACACCTTTTTCCCGAGCTGCCCCAACCCGAATGGAGCGACGGGCAGGAGCGAGTGGCCCTGGAGATCAACAACAAAAAGATCTCCTTGTCCAGACCGTTCGTGGAGAAGATGTCCGAGAATATCGAAGAGGCCGAGGTCATCGAAGGCCTGCTCGATCATGCCGTCTCCCACCACCTGTCCTGCCCCTGGGATTTTCCGACCCACATGAAACTCTATGCGGAAGCCAAGAAGACCCTCAAGGAGCCCAGGCTGGCACAACTCGCCACCGATTACTTCATGGACGTCGTGGCCGACACGTATGCCATGCGTCAAAAGGAAACCCCCCTGCCCAAGCTCTACCAACACCTCCGGAGAGACGAAGTCGACGAGGCGATCCACGCCCTGTACCAGCGCATCTGGGGCGTCGACCTGGGAATCGAGGGGCACGAGACCGTTTCCCGCAGGTTGTCCCGCATTCCCTACCTCGACCGTAAGCGATGGACCGACAGCATTCGACGGTTCAGCAAGGTCCTCCACGCTCTTCTGGTGAAGGAGGAAGACCAGGAGGGATCGAACGACGACACCCCGATGGGCAATCACGACCTGCAGCAATACTCGGCACAGGAGGTCGAAAACGGGCTGAAAGACCTGGCCCGGGACGCCGCTTCGCCGGCGGAGTTCAAGGAAATCGTCGAGGACTTCGAGGAGGAAATCCTGGAGGCAACCGAACCGAACGAAGAGGGAATGGGTCTCGGTCCGGGTCGATCGCTCGACGCCGACGTTCTCTACTACATGAAACTCGCAGAGAACTATGCACTCCCTGTTTGTACCGTACCCACCAAGAAGAGCGGGTCTCTCTACCCACACCACCACGCTCCCTGGGAAGTCGGGATGCCCTATCACGACATCGATCCCTGGACGAGCTTCGGCAAGATCATGCCGGGCATCACCCAGGTCTGGAAGCGAAGAGAGGGGGACATCTTTGGCGAAGAGGAAGATGTCCCGGACTGTCTGATCCTGATCGACTCCTCGGGGAGCATGCCCAACCCGAAGCGCCACCTGTCATACGCGGTGCTGGGAGCGGCATGCGCGGCCGAGGCCTATCTGCGCAGGGACGCCCAGGTGGCAGTCTACAACTTCAGCGATGCCCATGTCGGTGGACGCCGAAACCTTGCCTACACGGATCGTCGCTTCGACATATACCGCAGCTTGTGTCACTACTTCGGGGGCGGAACGAGGCTGCAAATTGAGGATATCGAGGCCCTTCAAACGGATGACGTACCGGACATCTTCCTGATTACCGACATGCAAATCACGAATCTCGCCTCACTGATCCAACTTCTCAACGAGAGGGAGAACCGCGTCACAGCCGTCCATATCGGAGACAACGATTCGGTCCGGAACTTTCGTCGATCCATGGCCCCCAGGAAGAACGTCAGCATCTTTGCCGTAGAAGACAAACAGAGCATTCCCGCGATCGTCCTTGGCAAGGTCAAGGAATATCTCTATTCCTGACGCCCTCCCAACCTACGAGGCACAACCGATGAACAAACCAGAATCCCTCTCAGGAGAAATGGATCTACAGAGACTTCTGACCGCTGTCCAGCAGAGCGATTTCTATCAGCTCTTGGGAATGGAGATCGTGGAGGTGAAGCCCGGTTACAGCAAGCTCCGCGTCCTGTTTCGGAAAGCCCTCACGCACGCCGGAGGCGTCGGCCATGGCGGCGTGATGGCGAGCATCGCCGACTCGTGCATCGCCTGTGCCCTCTTCGGCATGATGGAGAACCCTGCGGAACTCGGGATCTCCACGATCGAGATGAAACTCAATTACTTGCGTCCCTTCAAGGAAGGGGAGATGATCGCAGAGGGGAGGATCATCCAGAAGGGAAGTTCCATCGCGGTGGGAGAGATGGACGTGCATGACGGCAAAGGCGTTATCTACGGCAAAGGCATCGCCACCTACAAGCTGTGATTGAAAAGGCTAAACCACCGGCTCTGCCGGTGAGAATTCACAAGGCTCTGCCGTTTCCGACGGGAATTCGTGCCCGTGCCCAGGCCTTTGGCCGGTGCCCGTGCCCGATTTAGTAACGCAAAGGAAGCTGAAGAGCATGTAATCAACCAGGAATTTGAGCCGATAGGACCATTCGCATGCCACTCAGCATCCTTGTTCCGGGCACGGGCACGATGTCCATTCGGCCCCTTCTAGGGACCCTCCTTTCCATCCTCAGCCCCCTCTCTCTGTTGCTTCTCTGCACCTGCAACCCGATCGAAACACTCACCGTTGAGGTTCTTTCGGTCCGGCCCCATGACCCTGCCGCCTACACACAGGGCCTTCTCCTCCACGAACAGATGCTGTACGAGAGCACGGGGAGATACAGAGAGTCGAGCCTGCGACGTGTGGACCCCCATACCGGCCAAGTCCTCCAACAGGTCGACCTTCCGCCGGACATCTTTGGCGAGGGACTCGCTCGCCACGACAACCGCCTGGTCCAGCTCACCTACCGGAAACAGTTCGCCTTGGTGTACGAGATCGAGGCGTTCGGGACGCTTGGGCGGCTCTCCTATCAGGGGCAGGGTTGGGGCCTCTGCCATGACGGTGATCACTTCATCATGAGCAACGGAAGCGCCACGCTGACGATTCGGGACCCGGCCACATTCGAGGTGACGGATCAGATATACGTCACGAGAGACGGAAGCCCTGTAATGAATCTCAACGAACTCGAGTGCGTCGGAAACGAAGTCTACGCGAATATCTATCGCTCGGACAGGATCGTCAGAATCGCAAAGGACACCGGGAAGGTCATGGCCGATATCGACGCCTCGGGGCTTCTCTCGCTCGCCGAACGGCTCAGCGCCGACGTGCTCAACGGGATCGCATATGACCCGGAGAACGAGACTTTCCTGATCACGGGGAAACTCTGGCCGAAGCTGTTCGAAGTCAGGTTCGTCCCCTAGCAGCCCGTTGAAAAAGTGGCTATTGGAGGCTGTTCAAAAAGTTCCAGATGCAAGGCAGGAAAAATCCCGAGGAATGAGGCGTACTTACTGTACGTTGAATGACGAGGGATGAAGCCGAACGCCGCAGATGGTACTTTTTCAACAGCCTCCTAGCAGGCCGAGAGCAAGAAGCGGCTCATCTCTTCCTTAACCAAGAACGGCTATCCTAATAGGATCGGGTTTGTTCAACTCGGTAGCTTTCAAACAAACCTTGTACATTCCCGCAATTTGGAGTTATGATTGCCCATAGGTTGTCGTGATCCATTCCCTTCTTGCTCCGCCGTCCTGCTCCACCTCAACCGACAAGAATCATCCCAAGCAAGACGGCAGGGATACCCGTTCGTGGACCGGCAGCCTGAAGGACGAGAGGCTCGCGAAGGCTCCCATCTGGAGCCTGTCTAGCGGAAAGGACGGAACCGTGGGCAAGCTCTTCTTGCTGATCCGAACGAGTCGACCACCGTTATGGATCCTGGGGCCCTTCGTATTCTTTGCCTTTCTCCCAATTCATGCAGAACGCTTTGCTCCGTTACCGGTTCTTCAGCTCATCCTCCTCTCTTTTCCCTTCTGTATTTTGCTTTACGGGATCAACGATGCCTACGATTACGAGTCGGATCAGATCAATCCGAGAAGGAAGAGGCAATCTCTACGGCCTCTGGAGCCCAAGGAGCGCAAGTTTGTTAAACAGGCATCCGCGATCGCCTTCCTGCTCTTGGTTATGAGCTCCGTCATAACGCTCAACCCAACAAATATGCTTGGCATGTTCCTTTTGCTGTTCTTTTCCTACTTCTACTCTGCTCCTCCGATACGATTCAAGGAATGGCCTCCTTTTGATTCTGTGGTGAATGGGATCATCTATCTACTCGGGCCGGCGCTATTGGCATTGAGTTACGGGGCCAACATCCTTGAAGTACCGGGTTATGTCTATCTCTTGGCGCTGAGCGTTATGGGAATTCATTCTTTCAGCACGGTCATGGACTATACGCCCGACAAGCAGGCGGGCTACCGCACCTTTGCCGTCGTCTTTGGGAAAAGGACCGCCGCATTCGCCGCGCTGATTGCTTTCGTCGTACCGAGACTCTTCGGGGATTTGGGCCTTTACGGGAACGCTTATCTCGTGTTTTGGAGTATTTTGGCGCTCCTCCTCTTAATCTACCCATCGGAGGGTCTGGCCAAGGTCCTGTTCTACTCCATTTTCCTGAGCTTTGCCCTGGGCTTTGTGATCATCGGGCATCTGTACAATTGGGTTTACTAAAGACAATCCATTTAAAAGAGAGAATCCCTGCCAAACTGGATCGAAGAAATATCGGAAAGCAGGTTCAGGAAGGAGAGGATCTCATCACTTGGACTTGGGTTGTTTTGGTTGTTTTGCCTGAAAAACAGAAAGGCCCCGCTGCCGTATCCAGATAGCGGCAAAACCCAGGCATGAAATGCCGATCAGCCCGGTCAGCATGAGCCAGGCAGCATCGTATCCCTTCCCGTCCACGATCGCGCCGAACACGGGGGGCGCAATGACCATTCCCCCCCAGGAGATCGTGAACACAATCCCCATGATCGATCCCACCAGGTCGTGTCCCGCGATCTCCGCAACGAGTGTGATCGCCAGCCCGTTCCAGCCGACCAGGGATGTTCCGAGCAACACGGAGATCACATACAGGAGCCACAAGGGCGGGTTGTCGCTCAACAGGGTGAGTCCGTAGATGGCGACAACGCCGATCAAGGCGAGCAGCGCCATCGGCGCAACCCTGTCGCCGTGCAGCAGACGGTCACTGACCAAGCCGAGGATGATTCGGGTGATCGTTCCGGCCACCATGGCCACGGTGAGGAAGCTTCCTGCGATTACTCGACTCAGACCGAACGTCTCCTCCGTGTAGACCACGAGGAACGCCACCACGCAGGACTGACAAGCAGCGTAGGAAGCGAAAAGGAGGGTGAGGGTCACCACCAGTGGCCTGAGAAGCAGGAGGCGCAGGCCCCCTTTTGCCCTGGCCCGGCGTCGAGGGTCATCCAGCGGATCAGACGGAAGGTCCGGCTTTTCCCTGTAGAAAAAGAGAGAAAACAACGGCATGCACAGAATTGCAAAGGCAAGGACGAGAACGGCCCTCTGCCAACCCATGATCTGGGCGCAAAAGGGAATGTACAGACCCACCAGGCTCCCTCCCACCGTCACCCCTGTCTGCTTGATCCCCATGATCGTGGCCCTCTTGTTCGGCTCGAACCAGTACATGAGCCCCTTCGTCGTGATCTGATTGATCATCCCGTATCCTGCCCCACCGAGTGCGGCAACCAGGAACAGAATCGGATAGCTGGAAGACAGGGAAAGCACGAAGGTGGCCATTCCGACGAGCGAAACCGAGAGCATCAGCATGACCCGTGCACCGTACTTGTCCACGAGGAATCCGGCAGGCACGGACACGAACACCATGGCGAGATACATGGCGGACACGATGAACCCGAGCTGACTGTTGTCAATGCGGAGTTCTCCCTTGAGCATCGGGGCCAGGGGGCCCCATCCGAAGAAGAACATGGCCATCAAAAAATGGGAGACACTCAGGATTGCGAAGATCATCCACTGGTAGTGGAGATCGGGGGCATCAGCGGCGGGATTCCTGCCCGATCGGGTCTCGTCCATGTGCAGGCCCTCTGATCAACTCGTTGCAGTTAATGCGGCCTGCGCCGCAAGGGGTCAGGGATCAGGGATCGGGGGTCAGGCCCCGCCTCCAGCCCGCCAACAGACCTTGTCCCAACATAGACGAAAAAACGTGGGTGTTCCAACAAAAGACTCTAAATGCGGGCGAATGGCCGGATCGGAAGCGCGTCGGGAAGCGGTAAGAGATTCATGCCGGCCCGAAGGATAGGAGAAACCCTTCTGCGTGTCAAACG
>JAUWSZ010000006.1 GCA_030609865.1 bacterium
CATCGGATAGGGGGAGGAGCGAGGCTCTTCGAAGGGGTTCGTGCCCGCCTCTCCCTGCACGCCGATGGCCTTTTCCA
The DNA here is from genome assembly GCA_030609865.1 of bacterium. The sequence continues at coordinate 78 of JAUWSZ010000006.1, forward strand.
CCTCATCGTAGTACGGCTCGAGATCATCATAGGATAGGGGCCAGTCCTCGACGCTCGTGCCTTCCAGGGGTCCGTAGATCGTTTTGATGCGAAGATCCTTCTGCTGGACCCGGGGCGAGTTGCCGTCATAGTGAATCGTACCGCCGCCCACTGTGGTGGCGATCGTGTTCACCTTGCCCACGAAGACAGCCTTGTCGCCCTCGTACCGCCGAAACGTCCTGGGCTCGATCCGCGGATCCTGATCGATCATGTCCCGGTGCACAAACTTCAACTCATCGTTGCCCAGGTGATTGCCGACAATTCCCTCGGGCCGGTCGAGCCCGACAAAGTGATTGTCTCCCTTCTCCAGCAGCAGCACCTTCAGGCCTGCCTCGGCCAGCACCTTGGCTGCTATGCCACCTCCGGCCCCGGAACCGATGATCACGACGTCTGGATGACCAAGTCCCATGTCTTTCCCACTCTTCAACCTGGAAGGTACTTGCCTTGCTGATGACGGACAACTGCCTTCAGGAGTTCTGCCGCCTGGTCGGTCTCTTCGAGGCTGAGAGTACTTGCTCCGTAAGCCTCATCCGGCTCTTCCATCTGCTTCCGTGTGTATCCGATCGGCTGCCGATCCCCTTCATGGTGGATATACTTCCACCCCACGAGATCCGTGTTTCCCCCGTATTCGGGTGCTCCGTACATCCCCTCGACCGTATGCTCGAACACGGTATCGCGGAACCCCGCTTCCAGCCTTTTCCAGACATATTTCTGTTTGCCTGGATCCAGGTCCTTGAAGTCCGCCTGGAAGAAGCGCTGCGAAAGGGTGTTCAGTTCCTCGATCCCTTTGGTGTAGATCTCCTGTAGGCCCACAACAGGGCCGTTGAACTCCCTTTCAGGGATCCCCTGCGAGCCCTCGATGTGGTTCCTCCAGGCGATCTCCTTGACCCGGGAGAGGGGAAGGTAGACCGAAAAACCGCTCTCGCCCCCATGCCGGCCGCTGAAGGGACCCGCTGCATAGATCCGGGGAGGATCTACCTTGAAGGCGCCCAGCAGGTAATCGATGTAGTCGACCACCCTTGCGGAGATGGCGCCCGGGTCTTCGTCTTCCGGGATTATGAGGTCTGTCAATGCCTCGATCGTCACATACTGGTCGTTGTCGAAGAATCGGCCCTCTTCGGTTTTGGGCGGAGATGTCCCGTCCTGTCCCCGCTTCACTTCCTGCTGGCCATCGTCTCCACATCCGAGGGGAGCCACAGGGATCAGGAGCACGGCGCTCCCGCAAAGCCCAACCTGTATGAATTTTCTACGGCTGAGGATGGCTTCGTCCATGGTCACTTCCTGTCGTTGAGATGGGTAGTCCTCTGGAATCCCGATCACCAGGATTGTCCTACCCGTCCGTCCTCTTTCTGCTCCCAGAGGATCTTCGGGGGTTGGCTGCAATCTATGTGGTTCTATGTAATAGGATATCTATCAGTTTACAAGGATTTTCTTGATGGACAGGGAGGGTGGAGTGGGTATTTCTTTTCCTAATCCTCATCCACAGATTTCCATTTTCTCCGGGTCGACTCGTGCCGAAGTCGGCCTCAACCACCTGAAAAGAAAGAAAAAATACTTCGAGCTGTGTTGCGCACGGTTCTTGCAGAGCTTCCTGGACTTTGTCTTAAATGCTTCTCGTCCCCTGTCGCCCGCAGAGGAGGCACCCATGAAGATCTGGATCATCGAGCCGGATGAAGCGTGCGTCACGACTCTTCTGAAGGATCAGCTCAGCCGCATGGGCGAAGAAACCGGAGTTCTGCCTTCCCTCGATTCCGATGATCGCCTACGTGAGGAAAGAAGGTTGTTTCCCAGGATACCCTGCTTCCTCCTCGTCGATTACGCCACGCAGGGCTGCGCATACAGGGCATTCATCCGGAACATAAGTGCCGAGGGGGCGTTCATCGAGGCCCACGGGGTTGTCCCCCACGGATCGGATATCTCCCTCGTCATCTCGATCCTTGACCGTCAGCATCCCGTCAAGATCACCGGGGAAATCGTCCGGATCCGCGAACAAGGGCTCGCGGTGAGATTCGATCCGGCGGCAGACTTGCTGCTCGCGAAGCTGCCCCTTTGAAAACCAGCCGATTACGATTCTGCCTCGAGGACCCACCCCCGCGATTCTCACATTCCGGCCTGAAATCGTAGCATGCCCTGCAAGCGGGTGTCGAAGAATGCCCTCTTCAGAGACGGTCTCTAGCCGGAAGGTTCTAAAATCGCCCTTGCCTTGCTATAGTTCGGATGGTCGACGATGAACCTTTCTCCGTGAAAAGGGCCCTCGAGAAGTGGCAAAGACCGACGTGGTGATTCTCAAGAACGTCCGGGTGAGACCGGAAGCCGTCCCCAACGACGGGAAGGGCCGTGTGCAGTTGGAGGCCCTGGTCTTCTCGACAGAGGAAGAGGCGCGGATCGAAAGTGTCGTGGTCGATCTCTCGTCCCTGGGCGGGAACCCGGATGAGCCGATGAGATTAGTGAAGGCCGAGGGGATCGCAGAGACTCATGAAGGCTTCTATACGATCACGTTCCAGGTCCCGGGGCTGACCGACCCGGGCCGATACGCAATCCCGCTCCTGGCCGTTGATTCCAGGGGAAATTCGGGCAGGAATCTCGCCACCCTGAACGTGCTCTACAAGCGGCCCGCCTACAGAGGCTCCATTCTTTCCCCCTCTTCCCGGACAGCCATGGATCGGGTAAGCGGAACCCGGTCTGTCGGAGGCAATCGTATCGAGACCCTTTCCTCCGGGAGCGCCGCCATGGAGGCGAGAATGGATCTCGTCCGGGCCGCGAGACGGCAGATCAACCTGCAGGTGTACACGATGGCCATGGAGGGGCTCTGCGGACGATTCCTGGAGGCTGTGCTCGAGAAGGCGGCGCAGGGCGTGGAGGTGAACGTCCTGGTCAACATGAATTCCCAGCTTGCGGTCTCTCCCTTCACGCTGGTGCGCGTGGGGCTCCACAGGGTAGGGAAGGAACTGCAGGGGCTCTCGGGAAGGGTGGATGACATCCTGGAGGGCCGGCAGGGGTTCGGGGAAATCATGCGGGATGTCCAGTCGATCTTCGAGCGAGTGGCTAGGGGCGATGCGGGGGTGAACGCGATCCTGGTCGGAGAGGACGCCATCCTCGGTGTGGATCGGAAGAGCTCCCCACGCGGTCAGCGATCCCGGAAGTGGCTCGATCGGATAGAACGAGACCACGCGCGTCTGTCCCAAAGCGAAACGGGGCTTGCCGCGAAGATGCGAATCGGTGTTCGAAGATACACGGATCTTCCCTCTCTTCCTGGGCTGACCTACGCAGTTCACGAGAAGATGCTTATCGTGGACGGAGCCCGGGCCATCGTGGGAGGCCGCAATCTCGAAGACCGGTATTTCACCCACTGGATCGACCTGGATCTGTACCTCGAAGGCCCGGTCGTGCGGGACATCCAGGAGGGATTCCTCCAGAACTGGGACTTCTTTGCCCGGAATCTAGAGGAGGAGGCCTCACCGTCGAGGGTCTTTGGGCGCGAGCGCAGTGCCGGGAACCGGCAGGCCCGGTTCGTTCGATCCCGACCCTGGCTCGGCGAGTATCAGACGATGGAGACGGTCGTTACGGCAATCCAGTTGGCACGAAAGAGGATTCTCATCAGCTCGCAGTACCTCGTCCTACCCGAGAGCCTCCTGCTGGAGGCCCTGACCGAGGCAGCCGGAAGAGGAGTGGAGGTCCGGATTCTGACCAATTCCTACCTCACCGGGCAGGAGGTCGGCTTTTCGGCCGGGCATTCGATCACGCTGCGGTATTGCGGGCCCCTCCTCGATGCGGGGGTGAGGATCTATGAGATGAGTGGGCCTGAGGATGAGAAGGCACCCAAGCCCTATCTTCATGCCAAGGAGTTCTACATCGACGGCAAATGGGCTGCGGTCGGTTCCTTCAACCTGTCCATGAGAAGCTGCTTCATCGAGAGCGAGAACCTGATCCTGGTCGAGGACCCGGATTTCGTCGAGGCGTGCGAGGAGGCGTTCCTCGATCGGTTGCGTCGGGATGCAACCGAGATGACCCGGAAGCACCTCAGGGAGCAGAAGGAACGATTCAGGGCCAAGATGGCCGTAACCGACTATCTCGACCTGTTCTTCTGAGGTTCGGCCGTTGTTGTTTTCTGATGTTTTTCGCATCCAAAGGGGATCCTGGCTCATCCATATCAATGACGAGTGGTGTGGGGCATCTGGTACCATCCCCCTGTTCCGGCTCGGTTTTCGCCGGGCGACAGGGGGAGGGAGAGACGGAGCCCAAGAAAACCGAGACGGAACAGGGGATGGTACACGGAAAGGAGAGCCGAAAATGGTTGACCTCTCGACAAGGTACATGGGTTTGACCCTCAAGAATCCGATCATCGTGGGCAGCTCCGGATTGACCGGTTCGGTGAAGAGCGTGAAGGCGCTCGAGCAGGGCGGTGCGGGTGCCGTCGTGCTGAAGTCTGTGTTCGAGGAGGAAATCGTCTACGAGATGGACGATGTCCTGAAAGAGGCGGCTTCGCGGGGCCTGAACATGGATCAGTTCGATTACTACGACTATGAACTCAAGGGCGAGAAGCTCGACAAGTACGCAGCGCTCATCAAGGAATCCAAGGAGGCGGTGTCGATTCCGGTCCTGGCGAGCATAAACTGCACCTACTCACACGAGTGGACCTACTACGCAAAAAGCCTTCAGGCCGCCGGTGCGGATGGTCTCGAGTTGAACATGTTCTTCCTGCCCACGGATCTCTCCCGCAGCCCGGAGGAGATGGAGCGGGCCTATTTCGAGATCGTCGAGAAGGTGAAGAAACAGGTTTCCATTCCCGTCGCCCTGAAGATCAGCTACTATTTCTCCTGCCTGGGTTCGATGATCCAGAGGCTTTCCAATCAAGGGATCTCCGGTCTTGTCCTGTTCAACCGATTCTACAGCCCCGATTTCGACATTGACAAGCTACAGGTGGTGCCGACCAACGTGCTCAGCACGCCCGGGGAACTCCCCCTTTCGCTCCGGTGGATCGCCCTCATGTCCCAGAAGGTGGATTGTGACCTGGCTGCCTCGACGGGCGTTCACGACGGAAAGGCCCTGATCAAGCAGCTGCTGGCCGGGGCAAAGGCCGTGCAGGTGGTCTCGGCCCTGTACAAGAACGGAAAAGGCCACATCGGAACGATGCTCGGAGAGTTGGAGACATGGATGAACCGGCACGGGTACGGGACACTCGATGATTTCCGCGGAAAGATGAGTCAGGAGAAGAGCGGCAATCCGGCTGTGTACGAAAGGGTGCAGTTCATGAAACACTTCGGCGGGGGAAGGGAGATCACCTGAGCCTTCCGGATCATCCATCTGCCTTGGGGGGGGGCGAGGTCAGCACAAACAGAAGCTCATTTCTTACATTCCGCTGCCCGGCAGCCAGATGCTAACACGCGTTCCGGTTCCGGGCTTGCTTTCCAGGTTCAACTCTCCACCGTGTGCCCGGACGATCTTTCGGACGATCGTCAACCCCAGGCCGGTACCTTCTTCCTTTGTCGTGTAGAAGGACTCAAAGATCTTCTCAATAGCATCCTCAGGAATTCCAACGCCGGTGTCCTCAGCGGTAATGAGGACTCCTTCCTGTTCTTTTCCACCCTCAACTTCCATCCCATCCGGAGGGCATTCCCTCCACTCCGAACTCACAGCGAGTCGTCCACCTTCGTGCATTGCCTGGATGGCATTGATTATGACGTTGAGAAGGACCTGCTGGATCTTGTCGGAATCCAGATTCATACTTCTTACATCTGCGGAGAGTTGTCGCGAAACGTGTATTCCCCGTTGCTTTGCCTCCGATTCTGTGAGGATAAGGATCGTTTCAACCAGCTCATTCGGGTTGCAGATCTTCCTGGAAAGCCTTTCCTGGCTCCGGAACCGCAGGACGTTCCGGATCGTTCGGTCGAGCCGATCGATTTCCTTGATCAGGATCTCCAGGAAAGTGTGTTTTTCGTGGTCTTTATCGATTTCATCCTTCAGGATTTCAACAGCTCCCTTGATGGAGCCCAAGGGATTCATGAATTCATGGGCGACTGTGGCGCTCATCTCCCCCAAGGCCGAGACCTTCTCTGCCCGGCGCAGTTGTTTTTCCACAAGAGAAAGGCGTGACGCCCGGTGCTCGAGTTCCTCATATGCCTTCTCCAATTGTTCAGATGTCTTACGGTACAAGTTCCTCTGGCGATTCAGCCGTTCCGCAAGGAGGCCCGTAACTGCTCCAACGATGTTGAAGAGAACAATTTCCAGGTATTTTTCCAGCTCCAGGGCGGGCAAGAGCTTCCACTGAAAGATGACGTGGGGCGCGTAAAGGATACTGCACAGGAGAGAGGCCCCCAGTCCGCCCTTCACGCCAAACCACAATGCTCCCATGAAAATAGGCAGGTAATAAAGCCTGCGGAACACGTCGTGGTACAGATGAAGCTGCGTGTCGGTAGAGTAATGCGCAAGGCTGATAAGGAAGATCGATATGACTATGAGGCCCGCCCGGAGCCTCGCATGGACCGGATACGAGTCACTCACTTCGCCTCGATCGATCGCCATAATAGCCTCCGAATTTTCGGATGAGGAATTTTTCGCTGGTGCCGTTGAGCCGATGATAGTTTCGTGAACCCAGAAGACAGAATACTAAAAATAGATCCTTTTTTACAATGATGTAATGAAGAAGGCCTATTCGTCATGTCTTTGATTATCCGAATACTGCCTATTGGATAATATCCCACAGCACTGCAGAGTTTTCTCCACTTTTAGGGGGTGATCATTCTTCAAATTCTCGAAAGATCCTCTTCCCCAGAAATAATTTGATACGCAAATTCGCATCGTTATCCTAACGCCCTACCTAGAGTGACTCGGGATGGCATTTGCTTTGCTACTGTCCCGTATAACCACAACGCTTACAGACCCATTCCCTTATCACACTTATATTCGAATTCTCATTGATCATTCTGTTCCGACTGCTCATGGACCTTACGAAATCGATGCGCTTCTGTGAAACACTCTCTTCGTCCGCAAGGGGGCCTCCTTGTATTTAGCGGGGATCAGGGATTTGTACGGGAGCAATAGCCTAGAACCGGAAGAGAGAGTCGTTGTTGTACATTCACAGAACGAAAATCCAAACTACAGATTGCGGCGCCTTCAAAGGAGGAAACTGAAGATGATTGATCAAATCAGGAAATTCATGCCGTTTTTATTGCTCCCAGCCATAGTGATGTTTGGCCTTTGGGGTTGTGGGGTCGGCCATGATGATATGGGGGGAACAGGAAGCGACGGATTGAGCATGCTGGAGCCGAGTATCCAAGCTTTGGATAATCGCCTGCAATCCCACTATACGGCCGTCACAGGGGTCCTGAATTCCGCTGACGCGAGAAACGCTGCAACGCAAGGAATTCGATCTGGGGCGTATGCTGCGGTGCAGGATCTCGGTCTGATGGATGAAGACTGGCAAGCAATTCGTATGGAGACGGAGGATTACGGTCAAGACATGCACCGCATCTTGAACGATCTCGGAGAGACGGTGACCATGATTGGCGCCTGTCAGATGATGATGGGGGGTATGATGTTTGGCTCTCCGAATGCCGGGAATACATGTCCGTGTGAGCCCTACATGGACACATCGACCGAAGAGCTTGAACAGCATATTGCCGAGATGCTTACCTGGATGGACCGAGAAGATCCATCGAGGCTCTGGGAAGAGATGGATAGCCACTGGGGGGTGATGAGAACCGATATCCGGGACATGGGTTCCCATATGCGACAAGTTTATGGGTCCCAGGGAGGAGGCATGATGGGAATGATGTAGAGAAAACACTGCTGAAAGCCACCAATAGCGTATTGATCTGCGAGTGAACTTCAAAGGAAAGGGGACAAACCATGAAGAAGAGAGCCTTCATTGTAGAAGCCCCGCAGGAGATCGAAAGAGCATAAGATGCGCATCCGTTGTACCACCTGGTATCTGTGAATGTGCTTGGGTTACGGATGGCACTCTCTCTTGCTCATTGCTTGCGATGCATGTGGCGTACAGATGGGCCAAATTCTTGCCAAGATGCCGTCGATCGCAAAGGCAATTGCAACTATGGCGAGAAGGACAAGGAGAAGCATGATGACTCCATCAGAACGGCGGTTATATGACCCTGGGTTGTGTTGACCTCCCGATGCTTAAGAGCGAAAGCAAAGTATGTGCCTTCGTGCAAGGGTCGGCATGGAAAAAAGGAATCCTATTGAGAGGACAAGAGAAAACAGAAATAACGAATGCAGGAGTCTTGTGACAGGTTCTTGGGTTCTGAAGAATATGATTCACCTGCAGAAGAATATTCTTCACTATTGAGTTCTTTCTGAGCATTTTTAACTCTCAACCTTGATGACCTTCACGATATCCATGTAGATGTTCTTGTGGGTCACAGGCTCCAGACCGGCCCTGAACACGTTTCCAACCGTATCCCGCGTAAGGTCAGGCCCCGCAGTCAAATGATTCATGGCTCTGAGCATGAAGGAGAGCAATGGGTTGCGCGACAACACGTGTTCGAACATTATGAGTGTGCCCCCTGGTTTGAGCATGCGCCGAATTTCCTCGAGCCCCCTCACGGGATCAGGCACAGAGCAGAATACGCATGAGGTGACGACCGAGTCGAAGGAGGTCGCGGGAAAAGGAGACCTCTGAATGTCTGACTGGATGAGGCGCACCGTTCCGCCGCATTTCATCGCCCTCTTTTTCGCCTTGTCCAACATCTTCTTGCTGATATCTACTGCGAAAAGCTCGATATCGGGCGGCATGAGCAGAAGATCTGTACCCGTGCCTGCACCGACGAACAGAACCCTCCCCGATGCTTGTGAAAAAGCCTGCTTCTTTGCACCCCTCTGACGTCTTTCCGACCCCCAGAGTGCCATATCATAGAGTGCTGCAAGTCGATCCCAAACCGCTGTCTTCTTCTCATGCTTGTTGGTTAGGAACTTCTTGTCAGATTCTTTCAAGAACTGGAGCAACTTCAGTCCCTTGGAACGGTAGTATCCGTTTAGAAGTGAGAAGAAGAACCATACGATCACTGCTGCGACTAAGCCCGGCTTGAGTTTGACCAAAGCGTCGCCGGTATCCATAACCCCGAGCATGGCTGCGAGCATGCCCGTCCACATTCCGTAAGTCATTGTTTCGAACATGCCGAGTGGGATTGCCACGAGGATAGTGAGAGGGGTCGCAAGGACCATTCCTATAGCCATTGCAAGAACCATCCTGGGGAACATGGGAAGAGACTGTCCCAGAAGAAGCGGAACCGTGGAAGCGATGAATACTCCTAGGATTCCAACAAAGAATAGGTCGCAAAGCGAATACAGACTTAGAGTCTTTTCGCCGGAAGGAAGGGTATTGCTTGTCGTCTCCATTTCAAGTTACCTCTTTCGGGGTTCTCGTTCGACGTATGATTGTTCTTGCTGTTGAGACACGGCCAGGAAAACGATTATGGGCAGACCCCATACCTTTTCGAGACGCATTTGATGCATCCGTGGCGAATCGCACAGCACGAACTATGCCAAGGGACATAACGGGCGCATTGTACGTGCCGACCTCAGAACCTCATTGGTCTTGTAGAATAGTCTCCACTCAGGATGTAGAATAGTCTCCGCTTGTCCGTACTCTATCCAGCCTTCCACTCAACAAACTATTCCCCTCGACAGAATTAGTGTTTTAAGTCGACTACTTAAAGGATTTTTTGAAAAGGAGGAGTGTTGGCACACCAAATGCTAATCTCCCCTAGACAAGATGCAGCCACAATTGACCATGGGATGGTTCGCAGGCTCAGACCATGGAGAATGAAACGAAACAGATGCAGACAAGAAGGGAGTAAAGACATGAGGACAGAGAAAACCACAAGGTTCTATCTTACAGGCATTCTATCACTTGCAGTCATTCTCACTGTGTACGGAGGAGGCGTCCTCGCGCAACAGGAAGGGCAACCGCAGAAGGTCTGTCCTATCCTGGGAGGCGAAATAGACAAATCTGCCTACGTGGACTACGAGGGAAGACGTGTATACTTCTGCTGTCCGGGGTGCAAGGCGACCTTCTTGGAGAACCCTGACAAGTACATTGAAGATATGGAGTCCAAAGGGATTGTTCTGGAAAAGGCACCTCAGGCAAAGGCGGGAGATAAGCCCGAGCACAGGAGCGATCGGGGAGAGGACCATTCCAGCATGGGGGACATGGGGACGACCACATGCATGGTGGAAGCATGCCTTAGTGGTCCATTTCATAAGTACGGTCACGTATTCAACGTTGGATAAAGGCCGGATATTGCGAGAGTCAGCGAAGCCCCCAGCCTTACTGGCAAGAGAACACGAAGCTTGGAGATTGCTTCGGTCGCTGTCGCTCCCTCGCAATGTCCGCAATTAAGGTGACCGTATTTGTGTGCACAGGTACTTAGCTGAGTAGGCCACCCTGGTTGTTAAGAATTTCCTTGTGGATTTATAGGGAATCCTGTAAATGGAGTTTATGTTCACTGAGCGGCATGTCTCCTCTTTGGTTGGTCTAGACGATCAACAACAAGTAGACCGGGAAGTACGAAACCAAGGGGGATGACCGTTCAGGCCTTAAAGACTGGCCAAGAAGAAGTAGTGCGACATGGGCCCATGTTCAGACGGAGGTTTTCCGGAAGATGATGAACAGAACTCAATGGAAGCGAAGACAATGCTTGCTGGTCTTGTTCGTCCTCACGATCGTGCTGTCTCTCCCATTACGGCAGACAGATAGGGCAAATGCATCTTCCTCGGACCGGGAGAGAAGCCCAGAAGCCGGGCAGCAGTGGGAGACGGAGAATCCCGAAGGCATGGGAACCCAGGTACGTTCGGACCTCGGCATCGCTCCCCTTCGAATCGAGAAATCGTGGAGGAACTACAAGCGAATCCCCGGCCTGTTCCAGGAGATGGCTGAGGAGCCGGAGGGATTTTTCTCCCTGGCGTCTCCGGCCCTCAGAGATCTTGTGAAAACAGCCCTCAAAGATAATCCGGAACTGAAAGAGGCTGAAGCAGCGTGGAAAGCGTCACTTAAGAAGGCACGAGTGGTCTCTGCACTGCCCGATCCCAATCTGGCCGTGACAGCGTTCCTGGAGAGTGTGGAGACACGTGTGGGTCCGCAGGAGGCCGTCTTGATTTTCACGCAGAAGCTCCCGTGGTTCGGCAAACTCTCGGCCGCTGGGCAAGCCGCCCTGGAGGAGGCCCTGGAGAAAGCCTGGACATGGCGAAGCCTCCAGCGGGAGACCGTCTTGCAGGTGAAGAAGATCTTTTATGATCTTGTCTATCTGTTCGAGTCCCTGAAGATCACAGACGAGGACATTTCCACACTCCGCAGGTACGAAGCGATAGCCCTGACCCGCTATGCAACAGGAAAAGGCATCCAGCAGAACGTGGTGAAGGTCCAGAGCGAGATCACGAGGCTCAATGAGCGGAGAATTATCCTCCTTCGCCAGCGGGACGTTGCGCGCAGAGAACTGGCCAGGCTGGTCGGCAGCCCTCTCCGTAAGGTTGAGCTGGAAATCGAGGACCAACCTCTCCCGAATGCCTCCGTGCGACTCGAGGATTTGTACGCCAAGGTCCGTGAGAACAGGGAAGAACTCCAGGCCCGTCTCCACGCTGTCCGCTCCAGCCGTCAAGCGGTGCGGTTGGCGAAGAAGCAGTACTGGCCGGATTTCAACCTTGGTTTCAACTACATCGTCGTGGGCGACCGGAAAGACCCTGCGGGGCTCCTTAGCCCGCCGGAGGATAACGGTAAGGACGCAATCGGAGTTCTCGCCAGTATCAATCTCCCCATCTGGTATCACAAACTGCGCGCGGGTGTAGATGAGGCACGGCTGAAGGAATATCGTGCGAGGGCCGCTTACGCGAGGCAAGAGGACCGTGTTCTCTTTGAACTTCAGGATGCCTATATCAACCTCGAAAGCTTGCGGGAGCAATTGGACCTCTATCGTCATGCTTTGATTCCTCAGGCAGAACAGTCCCTGGTGTCTTCTGAGGCTGCGTATGAAACCGGGAAATTGACTTTCTTGGAATTGCTGGACAGCGAGCGGTTCTTGCTGAATGTCCGATACGGGCACGCAAAAATAAGATCCGACTACTTGATTGCTCAGGCAAACATGGAGAGGGCGCTCGGGACTCGTTATCCGGAGAAGACGGAAAAAACTGCGACAGTGGGGACCTTACCATGACAACCACGAAGGAAGAAAGAAAAGACAACGACCCTCTTTCTCTTCCTCCAGCCACCAAGAAGATGAGAGTCTTCTCTACATTCATCTTTTTCGTGTTGGGATTTGTTCTTGCTGCCTTCATCTTCTGGAATCCTTTTGAAATCTCGTTCTTACCAAAGGGGCCGGAGGAGCGGGTCCATGAGGAAGAGGCTCTTACGGCGGATACGGCGAAGACGACCCAACTCTGGACCTGTCCCATGCATCCACAGGTGCTCGAGAAGGAGCCTGGAATCTGCCCAATCTGCAACATGAAACTGGTCCCGGTCGCTACCGAAGAGAGGCCGGCTCCGAAAAGTACCGCAAAGAAAAAGACAAAGAAGGAGAGGAAGATCCAATACTGGCAGGCCCCGATGGATGCTACCTATATCTCGGATCGCCCGGGAAAATCTCCTATGGGCATGGACCTGGTTCCCGTATATGCCGATGAAGGGGCAGAGACGGACTCCCAAGAAGGTGTAGTTAAGATCGATCCAGCCATTGTGCAGCAGATCGGCGTTCGCACAGAAGCGGTCCGGATGGGAGAACTGAGGAACGTGGTCCGCACGGTTGGGATATTGGATTACAACGAAAAGAATATCTTTTGGGTAAACACGAAGTTCGACGGTTGGATCGAGAAGGTCTATGTGAATTATATCGGCGAGAAGGTGAGAAAGGGAACGAAACTGTTCGAGATCTACAGCCCCGAACTCGTATCCACCCAGGAAGAGTACCTCACCGCAATGAACTACCTGGAGAGGATGAAAGAGGCGGGGTCTGAGGAGGCCGTGAGACAGGCTGAAGCCCTGATGGCAGCCACACGAAAACGGCTTGCCTACTGGGATGTTACGGAGGAGCAGATCGAAAGACTGGGAAGGACCGGCGAGGTAGTGAAAACACTGACCGTGGTATCCCCGGCACGGGGCGAGGTGGTCGAGAAGATGGATGCAGCCCTCAAAGGAATGTATGCAAAGGCGGGAATGAACCTGTACAAGATAGCGGATCTCTCGACCGTGTGGGTGCATGCTGATATCTACGAGTCCCAGCTGAGATGGGTCCACCCGGGTCTCGAGACGGAGATTACACTGCCGTATTTTCCTGGAGAACATTTCACCGGAAAGGTGTTGTTTATGTACCCGTTCATTGCGGAGAAGACGCGGACCAGGAAGGCGTGTGTGGAGGTGAAAAACCCGGATCGAAGACTGGAACCCGGGATGTATGCCGAGGTAAGGATCAAACCCGTGGTCTCGCCACATGTGCTGATGGTTCCCGAGGATGCGGTGATAAGGACAGGGGAACGAAACGTAGTCTTTGTTGCCCTCGGTGAGGGTCGCTTTTTGCCAAGAGAGGTGGAACTGGGCATGAAGGGGGAAGGGGGTTTCTATGAGGTCAGGAAGGGTCTCCATGAAGGAGAGCAGGTAGTTGTCAGTGCTCAGTTTCTGCTGGACTCGGAAAGCAGGCTCCAGGAATTTATTCGAAAGCTGATGGCAGTTTCAGAGGACGAGAAATCATGATTGAAAAAATCATCGAATACTCTATCCGCAACAAGTTCTTTGTGATCCTCGTCACCGGGGTCATCATCGCCGCGGGTATATACTCCATGCTGAACATCCCGCTCGATGCCATTCCTGACCTTTCTGACGTACAGGTGATCATTTACACCGAATATCCAGGCCAGGCCCCGCAAGTGGTGGAGGAGCAGATTACGTATCCTCTGACCACGACCATGCTCGCGGTCCCCTACGCCCAGGTGGTGCGTGGTTACTCCTTCTTCGGGTTCTCTCTGGTCTACATCATCTTCCAGGACGGTACCGACCTGTACTGGGCCCGGAGCCGGGTGCTGGAATACTTGTCCGCGATTCAAGCCCGCTTGCCGAGCGAGGCTCGTGTACAGCTGGGGCCTGATGCGACCGGCGTGGGCTGGGTCTATGAGTACGCGCTGGTGTCAAAGAAACACACCTTGCAGGAACTCCGCTCCCTGCAGGACTGGTTTCTGCGCTACGAGCTGGTCAGCGTGGAAGGCGTCGCCGAGGTGGCCAGTGTGGGCGGGTATGTGAAGCAGTATCAGGTCACAGTGGATCCCGTAAAACTGCAGGCCTATGATCTCCCGCTGAGTAAGATAAAGCGGGCCATACAGCGCAGCAATATAGACGTCGGCGGCCGGGTGATCGAGATGAGTGAAGTGGAATACATGGTCCGCGGGCTCGGCTACATCAAATCGAAGGAGGATTTGGACAAGGTTCCTGTTGCTGTGAGCTCGAGCGGCACGCCAGTTCTGCTCCGTGACGTGGCGGACGTGAGCCTTGGCCCCGAACTCAGGCGCGGCCTGGTGGATCTCAACGGCGAGGGAGAGGTCGCCGGCGGGATCATTGTAATGCGTCTGGGAGAGAATGCTTTGGCCACCATCGACCGTGTAAAGGAGAAACTGGAAGCCATCAAGTCGGGCCTGCCGGAAGGCGTCAAGATCGTACCGGTCTACGACCGGTCCACCCTCATCCTCAGCGCAATCGATACACTGAAGCGAAAACTCACGGAAGAGATGATCGTTGTTGCTCTGGTCTGCATTGTTTTTCTGCTGCATTTCCGGAGTGCTTTTGTCTCCATCTTTACCCTCCCAACGGGTATCCTGGTTTCGTTCATCATCATGTATCTGCTCGACATCAACGCGAACATCATGAGCCTGGGGGGTATCGCCATTGCCATCGGCGTCATGGTCGATGCCTCCGTGGTGATGGTGGAGAACGCGCACAAGCACCTTGAGCGGGCCCAGAAAGGAGAAGGGCCTCCCAAGAGCCACGATGAGATCATGATCGAGGCAGCCAAAGAGGTCGGCCCTGCCCTTTTCTTCTCCCTTGTCATCATCACACTTTCCTTCCTCCCTGTCTTTACTCTTCAGGCCCAGGAAGGAAGGCTCTTCCGGTCGCTGGCATTTACCAAAACCTTCGCCATGGCCGGATCAGCCGTGCTGGCCATCACGATCATCCCGGTGTTGATGACCTTCTTCATCCGGGGCAAGATCCCTACGGAACAGAAAAACCCTTTGAGCCGTTTCTTCATCTGGGCGTACCATCCCCTCATTGAATTCGTGCTCCGTTTCCCCAAAACAGTGATCCTGATTGCGGTGCTGACAACGGGCGTCACCTGGTTCCCCTTTCAAAAATTGGGCAGTGAGTTCATGCCGCCTCTCTACGAGGGAGATTTTCTCTGGATGCCTACCACCGACCCGGGCATCTCAATTACGAAGAGCCGGGAAATACTCCAGCAGACAGATAAGATCATTGCCAGCTTTCCGGAGGTACATCATGTCTTCGGGAAGATCGGTCGTGCGGAGACAGCCACTGACCCGGCCCCCTTGAGCATGCTCGAGACGACCATCATGCTCAGGCCGGCTGACCAGTGGCCCCAGAAACATCGGGACAGGTGGTACTCGGGATTGCCCTTGCCCGAATGGATCAAGGAACAACTTGGGCATATCTGGCCGGAACACGAGCCTGCCAGGACCCCGGAAGAGCTGGACATGGCGATCAATGACGCAATTCAGTTCCCCGGACTGACCAACGCTTCGATGGAAGGCCCGATCAAGATCCGCCTCGACATGC
>JAUWSZ010000104.1 GCA_030609865.1 bacterium
GCTCCCCTCCACGCCCCTCCGGAAGCGTACCCGGGAGGGTGGTTGGGGGTGGGCTAATACCTAATACCTAACGGCAAGGCTGAAAGAGAATCTCTCCCGGCCTCGATCATGTTCCTTTATAGTCTAGGCTTTGCGAAAGGCTGCCTGGAGGTCGTTTGCGAGCAGGCGATCAAAGGACTCGATTTTACCACGCAACGGCCGGGTAAGGATCGCGAGCAGCCCCTCCGCATACTCTCTTTGGCGAACACGGCATCGCCCTGCATCCAGGGGCTCGAAGTCGAATCGGTGTATCATGGTTGCCGCCGATGTGCGCAAACCCCATGCGACCAGCCGCCCTTCTTCGAAGTCGAGGACCTTCACCTCCAGGGGGACGGGCAGGAAGTTCGGCACGAAGCTGAGCTTGAATCCCACGCCCCAGTCCCCGCCCGGCTTTCGATACGCCTTCTTGATTCCTGTGGCCCAGGACGTCCAGTTTTCCACATCCTTGAAGAAAGTGAACACCTCCTCGACGGGCGCGTCGATCTCGGTCGAGTAGTCGATGAAGTCAAGCCTTAGCAGTGCCATTCGCCCTCCCCCCTTAATGCTGCCGATAAACGGCCAACTGTTGCGGTGTACTCACCATTCTAGGCGAAAGGCGAAAGGGCAAAGGGTCAAGGGGTGGTTGAAATCATGAAGAAGGGATCCGTACAAGCATAAGATGAAAGGCGAAAGTTCCTTTCACCGGGCGGAGACGGCAAACCCCTGGATTTCCTCTTCAATACTTGATCCACCTCTTTCGCCTTTCCCCTTTTGCCTTCTTAGCCCTCCGTCCGCCGACCCCCACTATCGGAGGTGGACGCGTCGGTGTCAAGCCGTGTGGGTCGAGCAGAGCCTCCGGAGGTTGCCCGCCAGGATCGACTCGGCGTCCTTGTCCGAAAGCCTCAGGAGGAAGATCTTCTCCAGTTCGATTCTTGGGTGCGAGTACGGGTAGTCGGAACCGAAAACCACCCGGTCTGAGCCGACGATCGAAAGGCATTTCTTGATCAGGAACAGGGGAGCGATCGAGGTATCGATGAAAACGTTGTCGACCTTGGCGATCCCGACCCGTGTTGCTTCACACCATCTGCCGCAATGGGCGATCACGAAGCACAAGTCCGGATAACTCCTTGCGACCTGCATTACATCCTTCGGACAGTTGAGCATCTCGCAACCCGTGCCCTCCTCCGGGATGATGTCCGTATGCACGAAGATCAAGGGCCGGTAACGGGCTCCCAGGAGTTCGTCCAGGAGATCAGGCTGAGGTCTACATCAAGGGCAGGCCAATGGATATGAAAATCATGGAGAAGTTCCACATTGATGATGTCCGCGATTCTGGCTTCCTTTTGAGATCTCCGGAGCCGGTGGAGAGATATGATCAGAAATTTCTGGAAGCCGGTCCCCACAAGGGCTTGACTTGAAGGACGGACCCTGTATAATCGAATATAGATAACGCGATCAGATAACGGGATGCGATACCATGATGCGTGACTTTTTCCTGGGCTTCATCAAGATCCATATCCTGTTTCATGCCACGGAAGCACCCGTTTTCGGGCTTGACCTGATCCGGGAACTGGAAACCCACGGCTACCGTCTCAGCCCGGGCACGCTTTATCCCATTTTGCACAAGCTGGAAAGACAGGGCTATCTGCAAGCGGAAAGGCAAGTCGTAAACGGAAAAATCCGCAAGTATTATACCGCCACGGCCCGCGGGAGATCCGCCCTGGTCGAGGCCTATGCAAAGGCACGTGAACTCCTGGATGAAATCGCTCCAGCGAAGGACGGCGCCGGTCATCGGCCGGAAGGTCCCCGGGAAAGGTAAAGATAACATGACAATCATGCTCTACGCCCTGATCGGGTTGATCATCATCCTAGTCCTGGGGGCACTTTGCTGGCGTTGGACCAGCAGGAGGCGGCAACTCCCCTGCCCGGCCTGGCTGGCCTGGTTTCTCGAGAATCCGGTTGTCGAGTCCATCGCAGGGGCGCAAACCACCCTGGACCGCATCGGTTTGCGGACCGGTGAACACGGCATGGACGTGGGCTGCGGGCCGGGCCGGATGGCGATTCCGGCGGCCATGCGGGTCGGCCCGACCGGGAGTATCACGGCGCTGGACATTCAGCCTGCCATGCTGGCGCGTCTCCGGAACGCCATGGAGCAGGCCGGCGTCAGGAACATCGTCTCCCGGCTGAGCGATATCGCCGCCGATGGTGAACTCCCATCGGACAGCATGGACCGTGCCTGGCTGGTGACCGTCCTCGGTGAAATACCGGACCGTCCCGCCGCCTTGAAGAACCTCTATCGCATCCTCAGGCCGGGCGGCACCCTGTCTGTCACCGAGATCTTCGGCGATCCGCATTACCAGAGGCGAAGAACGGTCTTGCGGTTGTGCACGAACGCCGGGCTTGAGCCGGCTCAGTCCTGGCGAACCTTCATGGCCTTCACCCAGAACTTCACAAAATTAATAAGGAGATAGGCAATGGAAAAAATGACTAAAAGGATCAAGATGATTGCCGAATGTTACGGGGCAAATGCAGTGGGGATCACCACAACCGAAGGTCTTGCCCAGGGGCCGCCGTCCACAGATCTCAGCTATGTGCTTCCCGGCGCAAAGTCAGCGGTTTCTTTTTTAGTTGATTTGAATCAGGATTTGATCGAGCCGTATCTGAAAAAAGAGGATCGCCGATCTCATGAAAAAGACAATATCCGGGTAAACACATTGGTTAGCGGAATATCCGTGGAAATAGCAAATTATTTGACCCAGAAAGGTTATCCCTCTATGGCACAAGCAGCAAATGGCGTATATCGAACCGATACGCCCAATGGCCCTCTGGATGAAAAGCCACCTTTGTCTCATAGATATCTGGCAGTGCGATCCGGTATCGGCCAATTTGGTTTGTCCGGCAATGTCCTTACCAAGCAGAATGGTGCGGCTGTGATTCTCGGCTCAGTGGTGACCCAGGCAGAATTAATTCCGACGGAACCGCTGCCGCCGGAGGAAAATTATTGTGATGATTGCCGCTTATGCATGGCTTCCTGTGCATCGGACTATATGGCGCCCAAGGAGAAGACAACCGTAAGTGTGGGAGGGGTTGAGTTTTCCCATTCAAAACATCACCACCATAATCGCTGCGACTACGTATGTGGCGGTTTCAGCGGTCTTCATAGATCCGGGAAATGGTCCACGTGGTCGCCTGCACGGTTTCCCATCCCTGAAAAAGATGAGGAATTCCTGCCTGCCATTATCAATGCTGCCAATGCTTTTAAAAACAGACCGCGGGAAGAAGGAGGTTTTTTTCACTTTTTGGTGCCGGGCAATCGCATTGAAATTACATGTGGTAACTGCACGCTGGTATGTCATCCTGACAGGGAAGTTAGAAAAAAACGTTATGAGATGCTGACCCAAAGCGGCGTTATTGTCCAAAATCCTGATGGCTCACGGGATGCGGTATCGCCGGAGGAAGCCAAGCAAAGACTGGCAGCCATGCCGGTGGATATTAGGGCGCTATATGAATAAGCCGGAAAGGGGGACGTTGTTTAATTCGTTAACTTGCGGATGGCACTGGAAGGCCAAAAAGAGCCGCCGCCCCCTCTTTGCTTTTCGCTCATAGCCACTTCGTTCTCATCTCTGCCAAGGTGAGAGCGGGAGCGAGGGTCAGGGCAATAAAGTTAACGAATTAAACAACGTCCCCCTTTTTTCTGGCGCAGGGCCTGCTGGACAACCCGGGCAAAGGGGGCTTCAGAAGAGTTCTTCTGTTCTTACGCGTGTTGCTTGTCCAGGAGTTCCCGAAGGTAGCGACCCGTGTGAGAGTCCGGTGCCGAGGCCACCCGTTCCGGGGTTCCCTCGACCACGATGCGGCCCCCCTTCTCCCCGGCCTCCGGGCCCATGTCGATCACCCAGTCTGCCGCCCGGATCACCTCCAGGTTGTGCTCGATGACCAGCACGGTGTTCCCGGCCTCGGTCAAGCGTCGCAGTACCAGGAGGAGCCGTTCGATATCGACGAAATGCAGCCCTGTGGTCGGCTCGTCCATGAGGTAGAGGGTTCTCCCCGTCCTTGCCTTGCCGAGTTCCCGTGCCAGCTTGATCCTCTGTGCCTCACCTCCGGACAGCGTTGTGGCCGGCTGTCCCAGCTGAATGTATCCGAGGCCCACCTCCGAAAGGATTTCCAGCCGGCGCTGGAGCTGAGGAACCGCGTCGAAGAAGGCGAGGGCCTCCTGGACCGTCATGGCGAGCACGTCGGCCACGTTCTTTCCCCGGTACCGGATCTCCAGGGTTTCCCGGTTGTAACGTCTTCCCTTGCAGAGGTCGCACGTGACGTACACGTCCGGCAAGAAATGCATTTCTACCTTTCGCAGCCCATCGCCCTGGCAGACTTCGCACCGTCCTCCCTTGACGTTGAAGCTGAACCGGGTCGGACCGTAGCCCCTCCGGCGGGTTTCAGGGAGCTGGGCAAAGAGGTCACGGATGAGGGACAGAAGGCCCGTGTACGTCGCCGGGTTCGATCGAGGCGAGCGGCTGAGGGGCGTCTGGTCTACAGGGATCACGCGGTCCAGAAACTCCACGCCCTCCAGGACAGGCGACTTCCGGTCCCGTCCCGCCCGTTCGAGGCGGGGCCCGCGGCGCCCGGAAAGCCGATTCGCAAGGCAGGGATACAGGGCGTCCAGCACGAGAGAGCTCTTCCCCGAACCGGACACCCCTGTTACGCAGGTGAGAAGCCCCAAAGGAATCCGCGCGGTCACCCCTTTCAGGTTGTTCTGTTTCACTCCCTTAATGACCAGAGCGCCCCGGTCCGGCTTGGCGCGTGCATCAGGGACCGGAATGGTCCGGGTTCCAGCCAGATACTGGCCGGTCGGGGAGCCATGAAAGCCAACGAGCTCACCCGGTGTTCCACAGAACACGATCTCACCACCGGCCACCCCGGCCCCCGGTCCCATGTCGATGACATGATCCGCCTCCAGGATGGTCTGGGCGTCGTGCTCCACGACGAGGACGGTGTTGCCCCGATCTCGGAGCCTCTTCACGAGGTCGAGGAGCCGCTGGGTGTCCCGGGGATGGAGCCCCAGGGTTGGCTCGTCGAGGATGTAGAGAACGCCCACGAGGCCTGAACCGATGTGCGTCGCCAGCTGGATTCTCTGCGCTTCCCCTCCGGAGAGGGTGTTCCCCTCCCGGTCGAGGGTCAGGTAGTCCAGGCCGAGCTCGCAGAGGAACGCCAGCCGTTGCCGGATCTGATCGAGTACGTGTCCGACGAGCGCCTGCTGAAAAGCGGAAAACTCGAGGCCTTCGAAGAAACGCCGGAGATCCGCGATACTCAGCGAAGCGAGTTCTCCAATGCTCTTGCCGTAGAGGAGCACGGAGAGGGCCTCCGGCTTCAGCCGGGCCCCTTTGCACGCCGGGCATTCCTGAACGGTCATGTAGGCGCCTATCTCCTGGCGGATCTTCTCCGAATTCGTTTCCCGGTACCGCCTCTCCATGTTGGGGATCACGCCCTCGAAGTCCTGGCGGATCTCGCGGCTCTCGGAATCACCCCGAAAGCGAAAGGGGATCTTTCGACCCTCGGATCCTTGAAGAAGTATCTTCTGCGCCTTGCCGGGCAGCTTGCCAAAGGGAGTGTAGAGGTCAAAGCCGAGGTGTTCGGCAAGGCTTTCGAGCACCTGCCGGACATGGACGCCCGGTCGTTTCTCCCAGGGCAGGATGGCGCCCTCGTCCAGGGAAAGCCCCGGATCGGGGACCACGAGGTGTGCATCCACCCTGCGAAGTTTCCCGAGGCCGGAGCAGCCGGGACAGGCTCCGTGGGGGCTGTTGAACGAAAACAGGCGAGGCGTGACTTCCGGGAAGGAAGCGCCGCAGGAACCGCACGCGGCGTGTTCGCTGAACGTCCACTCCTGCTCGTCCTTCGTCTCCGGATCGATCCATGCCTTGACCATGCCCTCGGAAAGCTTGGCTGCCGTTTCGATCGAATCGCTGAGGCGGCCTCGGATCCCGGGCCTTATCGCGAGCCGGTCCACCACCACCTCGGAGGAGGAGACGCGGCCCTTCTTCCTGAGCTTGGGGTCCGAGAGTTCATGGATCCGGCCATCGACGCGTATCCGCAGGAAACCCTGTCTTTCCAGGTTGTCGACCACCTTTCGCCACTCTCCCTTGGGCGTCCCCAGGAGCGGAGCGAGAAGGATAAGGCGGGTTCCGTCCGGAAGCTCCAGGAGCCTGTCGGCCATCTGCTCCAGGCTCTGGGCCTGCACGGGTTCTCCACAGTGATGGCAGTGCGGGATGCCGATCTTGGCGTAGAGCAGCCGGAGCAGGTCGTAGAGCTCGGTTGCCGTCCCTACGGTGGACCGGGGAGACCTGCCGGAGGGGCGCTGTTCGATGTAGATGGCAGGCGGAAGCCCGTCGATCCGATCCACCGCCGGCTTCCTGATCTGCTGGAGGTACTGCCGTGCCTCGGCGGAGAGGCACTCCACGTAGCGGCGATGCCCTTCGGCGTAGAGGGTGTCCTTGGCAAGCGATGATTTTCCCGAACCGCTCGGCCCTGTGATGACCACGAACCGCTCTCGAGGGATGGATACATCGACTCCCTTGAGATTGTGTTCTCGTGCACCTTGGATCAGGATTTCGCGGGGTTCCATAGGGGGACGGGCTAGAGAAAGACCTCGATATGTGCGTTTTTGCGCAGTTCCTTCCGCCATTCCTCGAACTGGCGCTCTGCGGCCTCCTCGTAGAGCTTCTCCTGGATGCTGCTTCGTACCTTCTCGAGCGGTCGAATGTCGCCGGTGGTTTTCTCTTCGACCTTGAGCAAGTGGATACCGAGGGCGGTCTGGATGGGCTCGCTGACCTGTCCCTCCTCGAGATCGACGATGCCGGCCTCCATCTCGGGGCTCAGGGAGCCCTTCCGGAAGAACCCGAGCCACCCCCCCTGGCCTGCCGTCGCATCCTTCGAGTACTGTGTGGCAGCCTCGGGGAACGGCTTCCCGTCGAGAATCTCCTGCCGGACCCTGTTTGCCTCCTTGACGGCCGCCTCGACGGCCTCTGATGTCGGTTGGTGCGGGAGGGGAAACAGGATGTGCCGGAAGAGGGCCCCCTCTTCGGCTCGAAACTCGTCGGGATGATCCAGGTAGTACTCCTCGATCTGTTTGTCCGTGATGTTGATGCGAGCGCGGATCTCCCTCTGGATCATCTTGGCCTTGATGAGCTGGTCGCGGATCTGATCGCGGTACTCTTCGTAGCTGAGGTTGTCCTGCTTCAAAGCCTCCCGAAGCTCATCTTCCGAGATATGTGCCCTGGCCAGGACCTCATCGATGGCCCGGTCGA
>JAUWSZ010000512.1 GCA_030609865.1 bacterium
CCGAACTGAGGAAGAGACTCGAAGAGAGCTTCGGCGCCAAGCTGTTGGATACGGGTGCGGGCTATGGTGTTTCGTGCGATCACCCCGAGTACCAGGGCATGCACTGGCTCGGCGACGACCTGTGCATTTACGAGCTGGTCGACCCGAACACGCGAGAGCCGATTCCGCTCGAGGACGGCGCAAAGGGAGAGGCCGTGTTCACGAACATCGAGGGGGACGGCTGGTCCTGGCTTCGTACGAGCCTTGGCGACATCCATGAGGTGACCATGTCCCCCTGCCCCTGCGGCAGGACCGGGTTCCGCTACCGGATTGTCGGACGGACGGATGACATGCTCAAGGTCAAGGGCGTGATCGTCTACCCGGCCGCCGTAACCGGCCTGCTCGAGACCTTTACTCCGAGGGTTACCGGAGAGTTCCGAATTATCTTGACCGAGAAGCCGCCCCTTGTCATCCCCCCTCTGAAGGTAAAAATAGAACGCGGCAGGGATACCCCCGAGGAAAAGCTTGGCGATCTCGAGAAGGAGCTCCTGGAGGCCTTCCACACCAAGATCAAGATCAGGCCCCAGATCATCTGGCAGAAACCGGGCGAATTGGAGAGATCCACCTACAAAGGCAAGAAATTCGAGAAACAGTACGAAGACGATTGACTCAAACGAGGTAGTCCACCGCCTATGCCGGTGGACTGCGCGAGGCTCTGTCACCGCTTGGCTGTTAGGTATTAGGTATTAGGCCACCCCAACCACACTGTCGGGAGGCAATGGCGGGGAGCTAATACCTAATACCTAAAACCCAAAAGCCAAATAGCCAACACTTGCATAACTGGGTCCACTCACCGAATGCTGCGCGCCGCGGTTAGTCGGGCACGGGCACGATTTCCAGACGGCCCCTTCTAGGGGCCTGCCTCATACCATCGGGGGATGTACCGAATGGTAAGGAACTTTGATGAACTGCTGAAGGTCGCGGCTTCCGTCGGCCCGAAACGTATCGCGGTTGCAGCGGCCAACGACGCCCAGACCATGACCGCCTGTGTGGACGCCGCGAAACGCGGTGTGGCGGGTTCGATCCTCGTAGGTGACCGAGAATGGATCGCGCTCATTCTGGAGAGGATCGGAGCGGACCCGAGGGACTTCGAGGTCCGGCACGAGCCGGATCCGGTCAAGGCATCCGAAGCAGCCGTCCACGCGGTTCGCACCGGCGAGGCACAGATTTTGATGAAGGGAAATGTCTCTACCTCGAAGTTCGTGCACCTTGCGTTGAGCGCCGCCGGGGGGCTGCGGACCGACCGACTGCTGAGCGACGTGGTAGTGTACGAAGACGCCCGACGTCCGGGGTGCCAGCTCGTGCTCGTAAGCGACGGGGGGATCAACATTGCCCCAAGCATAAAGCAGAAGCTGGAGATCATCCGGAATGCGGTGGAGGTGGCCCATCGTCTCGGGATGAAGAACCCGAAGGTTGCCCTGTTGTCCGGATCTGAGAAGGTGCATCCGGACTTTCAATCCACGATCGATGCGATCGCGCTCGTAAAGATGTGCCAGTATGGAGAGATCCAGGGCTGCGTCGTGGACGGCCCCTTCGGCCTTGACAACGCGATCGACATGGCCTCAGCCAGGGCAAAAGGCATTGAATCGCCTGTAGGGGGAGTCGCCGAGGTGTTGATCGTGCCCAACCTCGAGACGGGAAACATCTTCTGCAAGGGGCTTCAGTACTATGCCGACAAGACCCTGGCGCACGTGGCGGTCGGGGCAAAGGCACCGATCCTGATCGATTCGCGCACAGCACCCGCTGAGGCGAAACTCGCGTCCATCGCCCTGGCCGTGCTGATGTGTCAGGAACCGGCCCACCAATCGGACTGAAAGGAACGGTCTGAATGGAAACGAATTTCGTAATTCGACAGATCTCGGTGTTTCTGGAGAATCGTCCTGGAAGCCTGGCAGAGGTGACGAGGTACCTGGCGGACCAGAGCATCAACCTGCGGGCCATGTCCATAGCCGAATCGAGGGATTTCGGCACGATTCGCATCATTGCCTCGGATCACGACGCGTGTGCGGAGGCCCTGCGCAAGGAAGGGGTTCAATACAACGAAGTGGATGTGCTGGCCGTGGAGATGCCGGACCGCCCCGGAGGTATGGCAGAAGTGGCCGAAATCATCGCACGGGAGAATATCAACATCGAGTATGGGTATGGCATGGTCGAGAAGAAGGAGGATTCGGCGGTCTTCGTTCTCCGCGTGGACGATCCCTACAGGGCCTCCATCGTGCTCCGAGGCAGGGGCGTACGCCTCCTGAGTGAGTTGGAGGTGAAGCAGTTGTGAAAAGCGATCAGGAAGACGGAAAAGGAGCATCTGTCCTGGTCATCAATCCGGGCAGTACGAGCACGGAAACCGGTGTCTTCGAGGCATCCGGCAAGGGCCGGGTCGGAACGCTCGATCATCCGGAGGACCAACTGGAGAAGTTCGAGCACGTTCTGGCCCAGCTCGATTGGCGCGACAGCGAGATCACCCGGCTCATCGAGAACGAGGGCTTCGAAACGGGCGGTCTCCGTGCCGTGGTCGGACGGGGGGGGTTGCTCAGGCCCCTTGCAGGCGGTACGTACCAGGTGACGGATGCAATGTGTGCCGACCTCGAACAGGCAAATTACGGCGAGCACGCGAGCAACCTCGGCGCATTGCTGGCGCGACGCTTTTCGGAGCGATATGGCGTGCCCTCCTTTGTGGTCGATCCTGTCACTACGGACGAGTTCGATCCTGCCTCACGGCCTTCCGGCGTTCCAGGCATCGAGAGGAAATGCAGGAATCACGCGCTCAACATCAAGGCAGCCGCAAGGCGGGTGGCGGAAAGGCTGGGAAAGGATCTTCGGGAAACGCTACTGGTTGCTGCACATCTCGGAGGGGGCATCTCGATTTGTGCGCTACGGGGTGGCAGGATCGTCGACTCCACAGACGCCCTGCTCGGCGAAGGCCCCTTTTCGCCGGAAAGGGCCGGCACGCTGCCACTCGCAGGAATGATCGCCCTTTGCTTCGACACGGGCCAGACAAGGGGAGACATCACCAAACTGCTCTGCAAGGCGAGCGGACTCAAGGGTTACCTCGGGACGGGCCGCCTCCCCGAGGTGTATGACTCGATAGATCGAGGCAATCCAGATGCTCGGCTGGTACTCGACGCCATGGTGCTGCAGATCGCCAAGTGGATCGGCGCCATGACAGCCGTCCTCAAAAAGCGTCCGGATGCCATTATCCTCACCGGTGGCATGGTCCTTTCCGAACGATTCGTCACCGAGATCACTTC
This sequence comes from bacterium, assembly GCA_030609865.1. The sequence goes on from JAUWSZ010000512.1 coordinate 3,285, forward strand.
GTACATTTCGCCTCTCGCCCCCATTCAGGTATTCCCCGGCAGTCTCGAAATGGAGGCCCTGGCCGAAGGAGCATTCCGCGTGCTCCACGGCGAGGAAGGTCCCCTCATTTACTGAATCGGAATCCTAGAGCGGAACAAGAAGGGCTACGAGCAGTCCAGAGCCCACTGGTTTTCCTTGGCTCCATTCCTTAACGAGCTGTTCA
>JAUWSZ010000017.1 GCA_030609865.1 bacterium
GTCCTGAAGCTGAAAAGCGAGTATGGGCCTGCCTGTCTTGCCTCGTTCCTGGGGAGGGGAAATTTCGAAGCATCGTTGATGCACATGTTTACGGGAATGTTTGTTCCTGGAAACGCCTTGTTCATGCCCCTCGGTTCGCCCAATGCTTTTTCCGTGGCGAGCCTCTGCTTTCTTTCCTATGGTGCGTTCGCCCCGATTGCTACCTACGGGGGGCCCATGGGCATTCTGCAGCCTGATCTCGAAAACGCAGATGCAATACTCTTGTGGGGGGCCAACCCGGCAACCGATTCACCCCTCGGTCAGATGGTACGCCTCCAGGAAGCAAAGAAGCGGGGCGCAAAGATCGTTGCCATCGACCCCCAGCGTACGGCCTCCGCAAGGCTTGCAGACCCGTGGATTCCCATTCAACCGGGTACGGACGGGGCTCTCATGCACGGGATTCTGCGCAAATGCTTCAAGGACGGCACGATTGATCGGGAATTCGGAGAGAACTATTGCGAGGGGTTTTCCGAGCTCGAGGCGTACGTGGATCGGTTCACTCCGGGGTACGTAGAGGCGGTGACCCGTGTTTCCGGGGAGACCCTTGACGAATTGGCCGGCCTGCTCACCGGCCCAAAGCGCGTGAGTTTTCTTACCTATACGGGCCTCGAGTATTCCGATACCGGGCTCCAGAGCATTCGAGCCCTTCTGACCCTGTTTGCCCTCACAGGCAATCTTGATATCAAGGGTGGACAGCGCTTTCAGTTCCCGCCACCCATTTCGCTCAGAAAGCCGAATGTGGCGGTCCCCACCGATGTGCAGCGCATCGGTGCGGATGCGCACCCCTTTCATTGTTCGCTTCTTCCAACCCCCCAGTTCATGGAGTTTCCCCGGTCCGTCCTGGATGAAGATCCGTACAAGATACGGTTTCTCTGGATCGGAGGGGCCTCCATACTCACCGGCTTTCCCAATACCGATCTCTTTCGAAGGTCCCTCGAAGCGCTCGACTTCGTGGTCTCGGTGGACCGTTTCTTCAACGCAGACTGCCAATATGCCGACATCGTACTGCCGTCCACCACCTACTTTGAGATCGCATCCTTCTGCGGGTATCCCCTAGCACCGCCGGTGGCTCTCCAATATCGCCAAAAAGTGATCGAGCCCGTCGGCGAGGCGATGAACGACTACCTCATATGCGCCAAGCTCGCCGAACGGCTCGGCCACGGCCACCTCTATCCTCAAGACGAGGATGATATGGTGGAGTACGTGATTGGGGATTTGCCGTTCAGTCTCGGCGAATTCAAAGAACGGTCGTCACTGGGTCCCATCCCTCTCGATCCTGACAGAGACAAGCCTTCTTTCGCGATCAGGGCGGAGGAGAAGAAATGGCTGTCCGGGGCACTCCGGCCGGACGGGGAGCCGGGCTTTCCCACAGCATCGGGGAAATGGGAGATTGCTTCTTCTCTTCTCAAGAGCTTCGGGCACGCGCCCCTTCCCCAATACGAGGGCCTCAAAGAGGGTCCTGAGAACAAGGAACGGGTCAAGGATTTCCCCCTTACGCTGACAACCGGGACACGAATTCAAACTACCTTCCGAAGCCAGCACCTCAACATGCCGGGCCTCCTGAAGAGGCAGCCAAATGCGGAAGCGCTGATTCACCCGCGTGATGCAGAGCCAAGAGGGATTTCGACCGGCGACAAGGTCCGGATCACAACACCCCGAGGTGCGGTCACCTTCACGGCCCGGGTTACGGAAGACATTATGCAGGGCGGGAAGCCAATCAGGGTGGCGGTTCACCGATCCAGGGCGAGGGATGGAAGAACAGCAATGTGAATTTCCTCACCGATGACCAGCACCGCGACCCGATCTCCGGGTTTCCGGTCTTCAAGGCCCTGCTCTGCGAGGTGGAGAAGGTTTGAACCTATAGATTGTCAAGAAGGGGCTTTGGGGTCAGGTCGTAATTATCAACCCGGCAAGAACCCTTCCACGACACGAATCGCCTGATCCAGTTGTGGGTCACGCTTGCGTTCCTGATGGATCCAGCCGCTTAGAGGCTTGACGCTTCGTCAATCTCTTCGCCACGTTCCAGGCATCGAGCGAGCGGGTCTGCAGGTCAAGCGTCCCGGGCTTTTTTTCCCAGTTTCCGATCGTAGGTGCGCTTACACCGAGAAGCCTCGCGAACTCGCTTTGCGACATACCGAACTTCGCGCGTAATCCGGCAACGGCCTTGCCGGTAAGGGGGCGGGCACTCCGGGCGGGTTGCGACGCTCCCTTTGGTCCGACCTTCCGTGACGCGAGCGTCTTCCTGACTCGAGTTTTGCTCTTGCCGTTTTTCCCTTTGCGCTTCACCGCGTGTTTGACCACGACCTTGGAAGTCTTCTTTGTCTTTGGCGCACCCTTTTCCCGGCGCGGCGAGGATTTCTTCCCGGCGGGCGTTACCTCTTCCGTCATCTCGATGCCGAACACATCGGTCAGGGCATCATCCGCGATGCGCCTGCGGCCGTCTCTCGTCCCAACGGCTGCGGCAGCCACGCTGACCTCAGCGCTGATCAGCTCTTCATGGTCAACTCCCCGAAGAAGGAAAAGCAACTCCGGCTCTTCGTCAAGCCGTGCGCCTACCCCGTAGAGCACTGCCGCCACATGCTTGCACATAACGGCCCAGTCGGGACAGCTGCACTTCAGGCTGATCTCCCCGGGCAAAGGGAACAGCCCCTTATTTCGGTCGGTCACAACGGACATCACGTTCCTGGAAAGCCTGCCCTGAAGCAGTTCCAGAAGCGAACCGATTTGCCCGGCGCAGCGGTTCTTCACGCCTTTCCATTTATTCTCGGGAAGCGTCTTGATGGAGACCTTCACCGTATAGAGCTCGGAGCCACTGACCCTGGCATCGACCTCGCCCCTGGCGATTTCGAGGTGACATACCGAGCCGTTGCGGACGTAGGTGCGGCCGCGCGGCAATCGGTTTTCGTAGTCGCTGAACGACTCGAGGTGATCGCACCAGGCCTCACCCCAAAACGTTCGCGCAATCTTTCGCCCCTCGATCTCCACGGGCTTCACGTCGATCCCCTTCTTTCGGAGTTTCTCCATCTTCTTCAGGGCGCGGGCGCGACGCACGGCCACGGGCACGTATGGACTCCAACCGTATCGGCTCATCATTTGACTCCTACAACCCCGCCCGGTCGATATCGAGGGCCACGACCTCGAGCAACTTCTCGTTGCTCATCTCCGTCAGCATGGATTCGGCCCCGGCCTTCAGGATATCGTCGGCAAGGCTTGCTTTTTCTTCGATCAGGGTGTCGATCTTCTCTTCGATTGTCCCCCGGCAAATGAACTTGTGCACCACCACGTTTCGATGCTGGCCTATGCGGAACGCCCGGTCTGTCGCTTGGTTTTCCACGGCCGGATTCCACCAGCGGTCGAAGTGGACCACGTGCGACGCGGCAGTAAGGTTGAGCCCGGTGCCGCCCGCCTTGAGGGAAAGCACGAAAAACGGCGGCCCATCTTCCTTCTGGAACATGTCGATAAGGGTCCTGCGTTTCTTTACCGCCGTCCCGCCGTGCAGGACAAGGCCCTCGCGACCGAACACTTCCCCGAGAAAGGCGGCGATCGGCTCAGTCATCTCACGGAACTGGGTGAACACAAGAGTCTTTTCCTGCCGCGACACGATTTCCTCACAGATTGTCCTCAGTCGGTCGAACTTGCCGCTGTCGACCGGTTCGTATCCGCCGTCTCCGAGAAACTGGCTCGGGTGATTGCATATCTGCTTGAACCGCATCAGGTAGGCCAGTACAAGCCCGCGTCGTTTCATACCGTCGAGTCCTTCGAGCGCCATTGCGAGTTCCTCCACCGACTTGGCGTACATCGCGGCCTGCTTTTTCGCCAGACCGCAGAACGCCTTCATCTCGGTCTTGTCGGGCAGGTCCGCGATAATGCTCTTGTCGGTCTTGAGCCGCCTGAGAACATAAGGCCCGACCAGGTTCCTGAGAGGCGCGTAGCGATCATCCTCCCGTACCTCCAAGCCCTTGACGAATTTCTTGAATTTGGCTGCCGAACCGAGCAGGCCCGGGCAGAGAAAATCAAACAGCGACCAGAGATCGGAAAGCCGGTTCTCCACCGGCGTACCCGTGAGTGCGATCCTGGCGTCCGCCTTGAGTTGTTTGACTGTTTTCGTCTGGCGCACGGACGGATTCTTGATGGCTTGGGCTTCGTCCAAAATGACAAGCCGCCATTCCATGTCGAGTAGCCATTTCTGTCTGAGGAGCATGCCGTAGGTGGTAAGCACCAGGTCGGTTTTTGCGAGATCCTCGCCGGTCTTCTCGGCCATGGCAGCAAGGACTGTTTTTTCCGTTTCCGAGGGGTGGATGAAAGAGGTCTCGAGCGTTGGCGCGAAGCGCCTTATCTCGGCCTTCCAGTTCGCCAGGAGCGATGCCGGAAGCACCAGAAGCGACGGCTTCGCAGACGACTTCTTCTGTTCCTTCAGGGCCAGTAAGAGCGACAGCACCTGAATGGTCTTGCCCAATCCCATGTCGTCGGCAAGACATGCACCGAGTCCGAGGCTTGACAGGAACCAGAGCCAATTGTGCCCGATCTCCTGATAGTGACGAAGTGTGCCGCGAAAGTCCTTGCTGCGCCCTCCGGAGTTCAAATCGTCGGGATTTCGCAGGCCCGACAGAACATCGGAAAGCCATTTGCCCGCGCCAATGAAGGACCACTCGCCTTCCCCGCCTCCAGGCGAACCGTCGACATCCAGGTCTGCCGGTGCTCCCGCCAGGAGCCGCATCCCTTCGTTGAATGAGATTCCTTCCCCAGCCGCATCGGCCTCCACTTGTTTCCAATGCTCAAGGGCCTCGGACAGCTTTTCCCGGTCGACCTCAATCCACTGCCCTTTGATGTATGCGAGGCCGTCTTCCGACGCCATAATCTGACGCCATTCCTTTTCAGTCAGGTTCCGATTTCCCAGGGCAATGCCGACATTGAAGCCCAACATCGCGTCGGCGCCGAAATGACTCTGTTTCTTTTCGCCGATGGTCACGGCCACTCGGGGGCGGGGACGTTTCCGCCACCAGTCCGGGAGCCGTACCAGGAGCCCGCTTTCCTCGAGAAGGGGTACGTTCTTGAGAAGGCGGTAAGCTTCGCCCGGAGTCCACGCCAGGGGATGAAAAACATCTCCGGAATCGACCATCTCCTTGACAAACTCGATCTTCTCGGATGCCCGATATACGGGTTCGAGCAGCTTGATCAGCGCTTTCTTGTTCCGTTCGCCCGCATATTCCTGAAGAGCTTTGCCCAGGGGCCGGTATTGCACGCGCCCTCCTCTGGAAAGGCTCGGCGCGTAGGTAGCCAGAAACGCGAAAGGCAATTCGGGGTCTCGCTTGTTCTCCGCAAGGTGAAAGCAGACGCGTCCGACCTGGTGCCACATCGCAGCGTGCTTCTTAAGCCACGCGGTCACGCCGTCCTTTGACGCGGCGATCTCTTTCCGAGCCCACGAGTCCAAATCAACCCAAAGGTCACAGAAGATCTCGACGTTCAAGTACTCTCCCCCCTGCATGGGCGGCGCGGAGAGCAGCATGGTAGCCAGCTCGGACTCAAAAGGCGGCTCAATCGGGGGGAGCGGTTTCCCGACGAACTCGGGCATGCGGCAGAGCTGTGTCAGGTATCGGCAGGCGAAATCCCTCCAATAGGAGAACGATGACGGCGGCGGCGCATCCGGCCTCGTGGCGGCGAGCGCGAAAAGGCCCTCAGCCGGCGATGACGAAAAGGCGGCCGCGACCCTCTTCATCCAGGCGTCAGGTGTGGCCCCGGTATCGCCGCTGCCTTCCAGCAGGCGAAGGCGACCGTATGGTGTCAGTTTAAGATCGTAGTTCATTGCTTCACAAAATCCCTGAGAGCTCTTCCAGATTCCGGGGCCAGGTCTTCCTGGCTCAACGCCAACTGCCTTCGAACCGCCTTGGCCATCACGGGAAGGTCCTGATGGATCAGCGTCCGTTGACCCCGGAGTGCGGTTAGCTCTTTCCACCTTGTGCTGGCGGATGAAACGGCCCCTTGCCCGGCCACACGAAGTGCCGTGCGTAGGCCTCCTCCAGCCTTGGATCGCCGGTCTTGGTGAATTGGAGCCTCTGCTTCGGACCCTTGCTCCAGCGCATGTACGCCGTGACCGAGGGCACGAGATTGAGGTCATGCGCGTGGAAGCGGAGGAAACGGGTGAGACGGGTGAGATTGCAGGTAATGGCCCGCTCCAGGTACGGCACCCGACCGTGACGCCAGTCCTCGAGGCTCTTCGGCGCAAGGAGGCCCATTTCGATGAGCACATCGACCGGCGTCACGACCTTGCCCCGATGGAGAATGGCGGCTACTGCCCGCACAATTTTCGGGTAGAGCGGATCCTCGCAATACGTGTCGACGCTGACAACCGGTCTCCTCATTGGCCCAGTCTCTGCTCTACATCGGAGGTGGATCTCGCGGGCCTTCTTTCGCGGTGTGGCGACCTTGTACCAGGCCTCCGTCATTACCTCTTCTTTCGGAGGACTTCCTTAGGCATCAGAGCCCTTACCTCCTTGCGAACCCGTCTGGCAGTCGCTACCGCACGCCGGGCCTCCGAAAGCGGAATCGGGTCGTAATCCCCTGGATAGCGGGTGACAGTGGCATAGGCGGTCAGTCTCCGTTGCTCCTCGATCGTGAGTTCCGGCCGGGCTCTTGTGGAGATCATCGCCAGCAATTCCCCGACATCATGTGTTTTGGGGAAATCGATCCTCTTAAGCGTCAGGAATGCCTTCAGGTACTTCTCCACGCATTGCTGGGCATGAAAACAGGTAGTATCGGTCGGACAGTCTTCACCCATTTTCAATGTATACGCTGAATTTTTCAGATCGTTTTCCGCCTTTTCGATCCACTCGCGGACGACTTTAGTGACTTGTTCATTCCTTTGCATAGAGCGTCTTCCCCTCCATCGCCGCAGGCCGTTCGATCGTTCCGGCGATTTCCTTGCGCCACTCGAAATCCTCGGGGGTGGTGACTAGAATATCTTTGGGGATGCGGACATCGTGCAGGGCCACACCAATCTCGATTGCCTTATCCCGCCTGGATCCCTCAAATTTCATTACGATAAGAAGGTCCACGTCGCTGTCTGGTCCTCCTTCATCTCGAGCGTGGGATCCGAAAAGAATGATCCGTTCGGGTTGGAACTCCTTCACGATCCGATTCACCATTCTCTGGATTTTTTCTGTGACCGATTCTCTAGTCATTGCATGCCTTCTCCTCTATCTCGGAACCGCCAGGAAGTCCACATCGAACAGGCGCGTCTCCTCGCTGCCGGAAGGATAGAGCGTCGGCAGGACATTGGCCAACCGCTCGCATACCGTTGGGATCATGCATCTTCCCTTGACAATCTGCGCGGGCAGTCCACTGCAGAACGCAGGTTATAGGAGCACTCGCTCACGACCTCGGGGCGCCATCGGCCCCCAATGTATTCGATTACGTCCCAGGAAACCTGCACAAACAGGGTCACAATATTCCCACGGGTAATCCGCTGTCAAACGTTCTTGTCGGGTGGTCCTGCACGCGAGGAATATGAAAAGGGTTGGGACGAGAACTCCTGAACGAAAAAGGCTGCAAGAACCGGTGGAGCTCTTACAGCCTTTGGATTCACTGGCTCCCCAGGACGGACTCGAACCGCCGACCCCGTGGTTAACAGCCAACTGACATGGGAGCCGGTAAGGCCCCGAAATCACTCGTTTTACCAATAAGACCGGATGCTTGGCTCGTGAGGCCGACTTACCGGAGTTTACCGCTATTTACCGGAATTTACCCAAAACTCGGAGGCAAATTACTTCATTATTGCTTCACGGGAAGTCTCTAACATCTTCGGACTGATTGCTCGCGGGCATACCTGCTTTTGTGGACTTCCTGATACAGGAAGAGCAGAAACCCCTTGACTCTCCCCTTGGTATGACATATTGTAATACCAGGAGGTGTATGATGGCTAGATCCAAAGTCGCAGTTTCTCTTGATGAGGGTCTTCTCAACCGGCTGGACCGACTCGTAAGAAAGGCTGTGTTCCCGAACCGCAGTCAGGCGATCCAGGCCGCCGTGGAAGAGAAGCTGGAACGGTTGGAGCGTAGTCGGCTTGCCCGGGAATGCGCAAAACTTGACCCCGACTTCGAGAAATCACTTGCAGAGGAAGGTCTATCAGAGGAGTTATCAGGATGGCCCGAATACTAAGAGGCGATATCCGATGGGCTGACCTGAATCCGGTTCGGGGACGTGAACAGGCTGGACAACGGCCCGTCCTGATTTTGAGTCAAGATGTCTTCAACGAACGATCCGGCACTGTAATCGCGGTAGCAATCACAAGCCAACCTCAGAGGGCCGGATTCCCCTTGACCCTCGAATTGAAATCCAAAGGCCTTCCCAAGAGATCGTGGGCGAAGATCAGCCAGATCAGAACGCTGAGTGTTGAAAGGATCGGCAAGAGACTCGCCAGAGCTACTCCAGAAGAAACCGCCCAAATCATTGAGGGCCTAAACGAAATCATCGGAACCTAACTCCCAAGACGACTTCCGGGCACGTGTTGCTCCCCCACCCTGACGGCAGGGCGTCACCAGACCGCCTGTTCCTGGTGAGTTGGCGAAAACTGAGGAACTCCAACTCCAAATAGTTCGCCGAGATATCTTCCCCAAGACCAGGAAGTCGTCACGTATCGATCATGACCCGTAGCTCTCTGTGTCTGTCTAGTTTACAGCCGCGGACGACCAGCGCCCAGAGCCCTTCGACCAGAATCTCGATCACCTCCTCGCGCGGGGTTCTCGGTCTCGGCATCGGAACTTCAATCAGGGTTCACCTCCTGGGCCCGGGGGAAAGGACGGGCCAGCGGTGATCACGCCGGCGTTGTCGGGCAAGGAAGGCAAGCTCTTCTGTTCGCGGCGGACCGACCTACAACCTCACCGCCAACCTCGTGCCCAGTGACGGTAGGCCTCGATCCATTCCCAACCCTCCGGCGGTGGATTGGGCAGCGGCAGGTCCAGGATCGAAAGCGCCTTGCGCTCCTTTCCTCGCTTGCAGATGGCGACGACATCGTCGCGGTCGTTCAGGTCGACCTTCACCACGGTGACCTCGACCCCGAGAACCTCGGTCGTGAACGGAAGCGCCAGATGGTCCTCGATCATCGTGAACAGTCCGGTCGCTTGCTCGCACTCTCCGTAGGCGTCGACGGTAGCTTCTTCGACCAGCTCTTCCAGGCGAGCCTTCGAGATGCTCCCACGGCTGTTTCGCTTACTCGATCGTGTGGCCTTGGTAGGGTTCTTGGACCTTGCCATGCTCAAGCCTCATGAGAAATCTTCATCTTCGAGCTCGCAGAGGACCCCCTGATCGTATTCGATGACGTAGTCGTCCTCGATGTACTCCGGCACCGCGTGGTCGATTTGTAAGGATGCTGCTTTGAAAAAAAGAATTGGCTGCCGGCCTAATGTATTGGCTGTTTTTCGGCTACCAAAACAAAAAGGGGACAGGCAAATAATACCTGGCACGAACCCGTAGCGGTATTAGTCAAATGTGTAGGTCTGATAATCATGTAAAAGGCGACTCGCAACCGCGCCGCGGACCTTCTTGGCCAGTGAAAGCGCTTTCTCAGTTTCCCGTTGCGTAGGGTCGGGGATGTCACTCGGATACCGTACATCCACGCCGTACGGCGTCAAGGCGGCTGCAGGCAAGAGGTTCGTCGCCAATTCCTCGTCAACCGTTTTGACCAGGTTGAGAATCTCCCTGATGCTGTGCGTCTTGGGAAACTCCACCTGCCGCCACGTGAGATAGGCCTTCAAATATTTCTCAGCGGCTTGCTGTGAATGGAAACACGACGGATAGAGAAGTGGCGGGTCCTGCAAAAAAAGAGCCTGCGCGGACGCGATGTCCTGATCGGCCTTGCGCATCCACTCGCCGACGATCTTGCGGATGACCTCTTCCTCAGGCGGCCTCATAGATCACCTTCCCGTACTTGTTGGCCGGGTACGCGATACCGCCGATGACGTTCTTGCTGGCCTCGAACCATTCGCTGGATATCACAATGACGTCGAAGGGATAGCCCAGCCCGCTGAGCGTCGCGTCGATCTTCACGCTTTCCTTGCGCCGGTCGCCGGGGTCTCTCTCTACAATGAGCAGGTCGATGTCACTGTCGCGGGTCATCTCGCCCGTGGCGGCGGAACCGAAAAGGATGATTCTGTCCGGGGCGGCCGCGGCGAGAATCCGACGGACGATCTCTTCTACCAAGGATTCGTCAATTCCCATGGCCGCCTCCTTGGCCGGTTATGAAAACCGCAACTTGGGCGCCCGCGTGCAACCTGGCTGTTAAACAAGCCGACACGAAAAACGGAGACCTCCCTTGGCTGAAGCTTCGGCGTGGCCAGACGGGAGAATCCGGAAAAGCCCCTTTGCTGTTATCCTATGAAGCTTCCGACTCAACCAAATACTACAGAACATCTGAAGAAATGACAATTAGGAGACAGTCCTTCGTAAGCTTGGTTGAAGAAGGGCTGTTCCAACAGATTCTGAGAAATAAGAAAGGCTGCAGGAACCGGGCGGATTCCCACAGCCTTGAATAGACTGGCTCCCCAGGACGGACTCGAACCGCCGACCCAGTGGTTAACAGCCACTTGCTCTGCCAGCTGAGCTACTGGGGATCGCTTGATGACTTTTTATCGGAAGACAACACCGAAATTATTATGAAACAAGAGGAAATTGTCAATATGAGGGATGCGGGAATGGGCAGCACTTCGGCGGCAGCCTGTCAAAAGAGCCTTTCCTGGGGGGGCTCGAGAACGCCCTCGGCCCACTGCTGGATCAGGCGGGAACTGTCCGACCGGGCGGACTCGACGAAGCGTTGGTCCAAAACGGCGAGCCCAAGCTTGTAGGCCTCCAGCCGGCTCCACACCGAGCTTCCCCGGATCATGCGGGTGAGGAACGAACGGACTTGCCGCCGGGGGAAGTCCTCCGGGTTTCTCCGTATTCGCCCGAGCGCGCGCGCGTACATGCCCTCCGTGTCTTCCCGCAAGGGGCAGACCGAGAGAAAAGACCTCAGATTGAAAGACTCCAGGCCCTTCCAGGGATCTGTTTCCGTGCTCTCTGAAACCGGTACCTCCAGGAGTTCTTCCTGGGTGAAAGAGTCCTCGGAAGGTTCTCGCCGGAGCGACTGTCTCGTAGAAGGGCCCGCTTCCATGCTCCGGGGCTCCCGGGCGATCCGGGTCAGTGCCTTGCGGAGTTCCACCGGCACCACGGCGATCCGAAACCGCCGCTTGCCTTCACGGATCTTGCCGACATAGACCAGGCCTCTGCTCCGCAAGAGCCCCAGTGGCGTCTCCGGCATCTGCCCTTCGTTCCACCACCAGGTTATGTCCGTGTCGGCCCCGTATCGTCTCGAGAGGTTCTGAATCTTGACCGCACCGCTCTTCTCCAGGAGGATCCAACTGAGCACCTCTCTCGAGGGGAGAGGAAAGGAGTTCCAGATCTTCCGGAGATTCTCTTCCCGCGGCAGCCATTCCGCGAGCGCATCGATGCGGCCTTTCCGGTTTCGAACCTCTCCCAGGTCACCCTGTCGGCTGATCGCCGCGAGCCAATGAGACGGCAGCTTCGTGAGAGCTGTTTTCAGCCGGGTGTTCGGCTTGAGCGGGGCGTTCTCGATCTGCTTTCGCCAGCGCATCTGCATTTCGCCCATCAGGAGGACCAGGACGTCCTCCTCCCGGAGCGTGTCCTCCCCTCGTCCGTATTCCCGGCGGTCGAGATCCAGAGGAACGGGAATCGGCAACCCACCCTCCTTCTCGATCAGCAATGGATAATCCACGGAGACGTCCGCAGGCTCGATCGAGATCACATGGATCAAGTGGATCCATTCCTCGAGCAGGTCGAACCAGTATCCGAAGAATTGATCGTCGGTCAGGCCCAGGGACTCGACCGTCGCCAGGGGCGCCAGGCCGACCCTTTTCCCGGGCTTCACCGGGCCGTTCGGGCCGTACTTCGACACGGCCTCCCCACATGTGTAACGAACGCCTTCCGGATCGTTCGGATCCATTCCGAGGCAGAACTCATAGTACCGGTCGTGTTCACGCTCGTAGGAGCAAAAGATGGCGTGGTGGAGATCTTCGAGGGTCTGGTCGCCGCGAACCTTCAGGGTCCTGAAAATCTCATGCCCCACGGACTCTTCACCGTAGGGCCCGCTGACCAGATAGACACGAAGGATGTACACGTTGGGCCGGGGAACCGAGGCCCTCTTGTCGGCGGGAAACGGGATTACCTTGCCTTTTTCCATGCAGGAATTCTCTGGTGTTCAGCAAACTTCAGATCGGCGAATTCCTGTCATCATAATGCAACAGGCTTGCCAGGTAAAGCGGCTCTTCCGTTGAATTGAAACGGACGTGCGCAGTGAAATGACGGCAACTTGGAGCACGTTCCACAATTGCGGATATTGCGAGCCGCAGGCGTGGCAATCTCCCTGCTCAATGTGCTGAGGGGAGAGGTGGGGCCTGACCCCTGACCCCTGTAGTCAGAGGGCGCGGATGAGGTCGCTGCCTGCCTGGCGCGCCTCTTCGAGGTATTCCGGGTGCTCGAGCACGTCCCCCTCGAAATCCAGCTCGCGATAGAGGAGTGACTTCCACAACTCGCAATCAATCGCCTCGAAATAGTACCGCACAGTGAGCAAGGTGCCGTCGAAGAGCTTCTTGCCCTTCGTGGCACCCACAGAGATGAACAGTCCCTTGCGCCGCGGTTGGCCCTGTCCGGACGAGGTCTCTTCGAGCCAGTGCTTCTTCACCCACAGGGACTGACATCGATCCATCAGGATCTTCGTGTGCGCGCTCACCGAGTAGAAGAAGATCGGGGAAGCCAGGATTAGGGCCCGGCTTGTCAGGATGCTGTCGTAGACCTTCTGGAAATCGTCATTGATCGCGCAACGGCCCGCGTTCTTGCACCCGTAGATTTCCATGCAGGGGGACATCTTGAGGTCCCGGAGCACGACCTCTTCGACCTCGGCGCCCTGCTCTCGTGCGCCCCGGACCGCCTCCCGGAGCAACAGGGCCGTGTTCCCCTTGCGGCGCGGGCTCCCGTAGATCGCCACCACTTTCTTCATGTGGACCGCCGGACCTGCTATTGCATTGCCTTGGCCACGGCTGCTACGAGATCCGCCGCCTTGGGGTTCTTGGCCTTGCGCGTCACGAGGATGTCGGTGGGCCTCGTCTCCTTCCCGTAGTAGGCCTGGTTCGACCCCTTGGAGACCGCCACGCCGGCGCCTTCAAGGGAGATGCCCGCAAAGATCCCTTTGGCGAGCGAGTAGGCGAGGATGTCGGCACTCTGAAAGGTAGTCTGGCCCTTTGCACCGGCGCCGACCGGTCCGGCCGCAACGCTGACGTCGCCGCCGAGCTTGAAGGAAGTGCTCAGGAAGGTCTCCGCCCCCTGTGTGGTCATGACCAGAAGCACGATTTCCGA
>JAUWSZ010000585.1 GCA_030609865.1 bacterium
GCCTTGAAAATGATGCCCCCAACCGCCAGTCCCCAGATGATGCCGAAGATGCTCCAGCCCAGCGAAGGTGACGAGCAACGAGAGCGCCGCCACTGCCAGCACCACACCGATGCCGTGCGTGATGCTGTTCGCGATTTCCTCGCGGGCAGTCTGTGTGTACTTGCCGTCAACCACTACGCCGGGGATCAATCCGGACTCGTTTTTCCTCGGACTCTTCCGCGGGGTCGGCGGATCCGTATGAGAACTTGCCTTGGTGTCTGTTTGCAGAGGCCTAATCATCGGTAAGCCACTTGGACAGGGTCTGATAGACGTCCCTGCAGTATGGCATGACGAAATGGTTGACTCCAGGCAACAGGTGATAGCGGTTGTTCTCAATAAAGCATAGTAGGTCACCCTTGCCAATGTTGGCTGCACTTGCCGTGGAAACCATTCCATCTGTTACCAATACAGAGGGATCAGACGCCTCGTTCTTTGAAAGGGCACCTGCCACCGCATAGTATCGAGCCCAGGGGAGAGGGGGCACGGGCACCTTGACAGGCTTCATGCCGCCCCATTCCCCTTGTTTCGCCCACTCTTCCCGAAGAAGGTAACCGTGACGCAGGTCCTGAATCCCCTCGCTCCGCAGGTCGAGAACGTTCGCCGCAAGGTTCAGATAAAGGTTCGGTATCTTGTGAATATGGAACTCCGTTAGTTCCCCGATGGGGGACAGAGGGGCCTGGTCCTTGACGCGGATGTTGTCAAAGATGATTCTCAGGCCTAGTGCCGGGTACCGAAGGGGGTATGGAACCGCCTTGAGGATCAGGCTGGTAAGCTGGACCGCCTTTTCAAGTGGGGCGCCCCGGTTCGGCGCACCGAGGAGGAAGACCTTGTCTATACATTTTGTGAAGCCCATGCCGGCCTTTTCGGCCTGGTGGAGAGCCGATCGGGACACAAGCCCCCCCATGCTGTGGGCGACGATGTGCCAGTGTCCCTGGAAGTCCCTGATGTTCCGGAAGAGCTCTTCCATGAGATGGGCGAACTCCAATCCGTTCTCCGATATGTGCAGGCCGGTGTTGTACAGCACATGAACCGCGAATATGTCGAAGTCGCGCTCAAAGGCCTCGGTCATGTTGAAACCAGATGCGTGCCAGCAGGTTTCATCGTACATGAGTCCATGGATGAAAAATACGATGTCCTTCCGCTTCGGCTGCTCAAGATAGACCCGGGCAATTTCCTCTGGACTTGACTGCCGCCCCTGATATCGAAATTGCATCCTTGCCGGATAATGCAGCTCTTTCGGGAGCGTTGCGCCCAATAGGCCGCTCATTCCGGCCCGTATCAGATGCAGAGTTTTCTTGAGGTTATTGTTCATCGCAAGTTCTTCTTTCGAATAGGTTGTCTTCAACCGCCTGCCCGATCATTTGTAGTTTCTGCATGATTCTGCTTCAAGCCTCTTCGCTCTTCTCCGGGTCAACCGTTTGCTTGAAAAGAATCTAGATCGCGAGTTTGCAATCCTCGCAGATGACGAACGTGCGCCCGCCCGGAGCGCCAACGCTCACGAGTGCCTGATTGTCCTTCTGGATCTGTTCGCGGCATTTTGAACAGACCAACTGCCGATTGGCGGTCATCGGTTGCCAGCCAAGTACCGATGAAAGATCCTCTTCTGTCGTCTTGCCGCTTAGGACATCGGCAATTTCAAGACTGCTGTCCACGAGGTTCTCCACCATGCGGGTGGAGTCTTCAAGGATGTTGCGTACCAGGTTGGACACCGGCACCCGCAATCTGCGGGCTTGATCAACCAGGTCCTTGTAGAGGGACTGAGAAACCCTCGCCTGGAGCACCCGGTCCTTGCGCTCGCGTTCCGGCAGGAGTTCGTCTCTTCGCTCCAGTTCGGAGCCTGCCTTGCGACTTTTCTTCTGGGGTCGCTTCTTCTTCATAGTGTCCTCTTTTGTATTACATTGTATTCCTATTGTAATACAAAAGAATACAATGTCAAGCCCTTTTTTCCACACACCCCAGAGGCACACACCCTACGGGTGTTGACGAAAAGAAGGCACCCCACCATTTGATCAGGTGTATGGGGACCCAAATAGCGGGATAAGGTAATCTTAGTCCGAGATTTCTTGGGCTTGGTTTATAGGCTGGTCCACACAAACCCATCCCTTCAACTCATAACAACTTCGGATCAGACAGGGTCGAGTGCCTTGATCTTGGAAAGATGGTCAACCATCTTCAGGTAGAGCTTGTCTCTCTTGTTCAGGATTTCCGCCTCGCTCCGGCCCCCGTAATCATAGATACCCTTCCCTGTTTTCGCTCCCAGGTGTCCCTGTTCCACTCTCTCGTCGATCAAGGGGTGGGTCATGCCCACGCCCTTCATGATGTCGTGAACGAGGTCGAGGCCAGTGAAGTCCAGGGTTTGAACCACGCCCACGATGGGCAGCCTGACGCCCAGGGTGAGCTTGACGGCCCGATCGATATCCTCCGGACTCGCCCAGCCCTTCGCCAGCATCTCAAGCACAGGCAGCGCGATCGCATTCTGCAGTCGATTGACGATGAAGGAAGGCACGAACTCCTTCAACACCAACGTCTCCTTGCCGATGCGCTTCATCAGACCGTCGGTGAAGTCCACGACTTCCTGGGTCGTCTCCGGACCGGGAACCACCTCGACCAGGGGGACGATATGGGGGGGTGCGAACCAGTGGGCAACGACCAGGCGTTTCGGATTCTTGGCCTCAGCGATGCTGAATATGTCCAGACTCGACGTGTTGCTTGCGATGACCGCGTCTTCGGGACAGGAAGCCTCCAACCGTGAGAAGACTTCCTTCTTTACGTCAGGAACCTCAACAACAGCCTCCAGGGCGAAAACCACGCTCTTGGCCATCGCCTCCAAGTCTGTCGAGGTCTGGATTCGGCCCATGATGGGAGCCATTTCCTTCTCGGAGACACTCCCGTACTCGACCAGCGTTCTCAGGCCCGACTCGATCCGATCGATGGCCCGGCCGAGGACCTTTTCATCCACATCGACCAGGCCCACCTCGATCCCTGCCCGAGCAAAAACCTGGGCGATCCCGTTGCCCATCGTCCCGGCGCCCACCACAAGAACACGCTTGACGTCTTTCGGATTCATCCCATTCTCC
>JAUWSZ010000335.1 GCA_030609865.1 bacterium
ACCTTCAGCAGACCGTCGACCATCTTGAGGAGGCTTGCGGGATCGAAGGGCTTCTCCGCAATCCCGTCCGGGTGCCTCACGCTCAAACGGTCCAGGTACGACTGGAAACCGTCTCGGAGGACCTCGGCCTTTCCCGAAACCACGATCACCGGGAGGTCGCCGTGTTTGGGATGGGTCCGAACCTGGCGTATCAGGTTCAGGCCGGAGGCGCCGGGCATCATCACGTCCACGAGCATCAGATCCGGGAGTTCCTTGTCAAGCAGTTCCATCGCCTTCTCCGCGTTGGGGGCGGAGCAAACGGCGTATTCGTTGTCCTCCAGGATCGCTGTCAGGTAGGCGACCGTATCCGGCTCGTCATCCACGACCAGTATCTTCTTGACCGTCACTCGTGTCCTTCCTGCCGGGATTCGAAGGAACTCTCTTCTATTTCTCTTTGCGAGCGAGTTCCAGGATCTTCCGGGCATTTCTTACGAGTGTCTCTTCTTCCACCGGCTTGTCCAGGTACCCTTCAGGAGGCCGATGGGGCTTGTCATAGATGAGTCCTCTCAGCTCCGGCTTCCCGGAAACGATGCAAACAGGGATCATCCGGGTCTCCGGGTCCTCTCTCAACCGGGCAAATACCTCCCCACCATCCATGCCGGGCATTGAGAGATCCAGGGTGATCAGATCCGGCTTTTCCTTCTTGGCCAGCTCGATGCCCGTCGGGCCGTCCACGGCCTGCAGGGTCGTTGCCTCGTTGTCTTCGAGGACGGTTGTGAGGTAGGTGAGCGTATCCGGTTCGTCGTCCACGACCAGAATCTTGTAGCCCTTGAGCGTTGGAGCCGCCTTGGGTTCCTCGACCCGTACTGCCTTCTCCGCGGGGACCAGTGCATCGGCGAGCAGGTTGACAAGCTGCGTGACTTCCATGTCCAGCTTGTAATGTTTTATAAGGTCGCTCAGCCCGTCGACGCAGTTGTGGCAGGAGGTAATCACGATCTTTGCGCCTGTTTCCCTCAACTGGTTCGCCTTCACTTCAGCGGACTTGAGCCTCCTGGGCGTGTACTCGGCCATCGACATGGCACCCCCGCCGCCGGTGCAGCAGAAGTTTTCCGCACGGTTCGGGTACATCTCGCGAAAGTCGGTGCACACGAGGTTCAGGAGTTCCCGGGGCTCTTCGTAGAGCACGCAGCTCCTGGCGTTGTTGCACGAATCGTGGAAGGTGACCGGAGTGCTGTTCTTCGTCTTGTCCACCTTGATCTTGCCTTCCTTGATGTACCGGAGCATGGTGTCGACCGAGCTTTCGGCGTCGAAAGGGAGCGTCACGCCGCCCCAGTTCGGACCCTCGCACCGGGTCGACCGGTACCCGTGTCCGCACTCGGAGATGACGAGCATCTTGCCTCGGAGTTCCTGGACCTTCTCGTAGACGCGCTTGGCCACGGCTCCGCCCAGGTCGTCGTCGCCGGAGAAGAGGCCGAAATTGGTCATGTCCCAGCCCTCACTCGCCATGGTCCAGTTTGCACCCGCGTAGTAGAAGATCTTGGCCGCATCCGCGATCGTTCGAGGGTCGTACTTCACCTCTCTCGGGTTGATCGTGTAGACGATGTCACAGTCCGGCTTGTCGATGGGAATCCTTGCTTCAGGATCGTCGAGTTCATCCTGGAGTTCCTCCTCCATCCACTCGATGGTGTCGATGTAGTCCTCCTTCAAGACCCCCATCTGGTTGCCGATCTCCCACTGGTCCTTGCTGACCACGGCAACGCCTTCCGGCATGACACCGACCGAGACCAGGAGGCCCCTGACCATCCGGTTCACCGTGGCGAAGTCGACCCCCATGGGACAGTTGATCGTACACCGCCGGCAGTTCGTGCACTTTCCGAAGGCGATGTCTTTGAGCTCCTCGAGCTCTTCGTCGGTCATAATCGTCTTTGCATGCACCCACCAGGGGAAGACCCTTCCCATCCAGTCGTGGTGGCGCTTGAATATCTTGCGGATCTGGTCCGCCTTGTAGGCGGGCGCGTATGTCGGGTCATCCGGGTTGGTGAGCACGTAGTGGCACGATTCCGTGCACATCCCGCAGTGAACACAACTTATGAGTGAGCCCACTATCTGCCTGTTGAGTTTCTTGGAAAGCCTGTCCAAGACCTTCTGAGCCTTGTGCGACCGTGCTTGCGTAGCCATATTCCCTTTCTCCCTTTTCCAGTACGATCATCCGGTCATTCTGCAACCTGCTGAGCCGCCTTCTACGGTTTGACACTCTTCTGAATCGGGTAGACCCCTCTGTACCCCAGGCTCCTGCCGATGTAGTAGCGTGTGATCGGATAGTAGAGGTAATGCCCGATCTTGCTGAAGGGAACGTACATCAGGAAGAAGGCCGTCAGCAAGAAGAAGGTGAGCATGACCCCTTCCCCGCTCGAGACGTCGTTCGGCGCCGCCAACACGCCGAACGCAAACCACATAGTCAGCAGGGCAAGGCAGAAATAGTCGTCCGGCGTGCTGATCGCACGCATCGTCTTGTCTGAGATCCTCCGGTACATCCGGTAGCACCCGATCAGGAAGGCGACCCCGATGAAGACCTGAAAGCCGAGGACGACGAGTCCGGACTCCAGGACCGAAGGGGCATAGGGAATCACAAAGGACAGGGCGATGCCCGCCGTAACGCCCAGGTGGAAAAGGACAAACTGAAACCAGAAGACCAGGTTCGTGCGTGTGCTCTCCATGGCCCAGGGCATGGCGATGTTGGCCAGCGAGTAGATGGCGCCCTTTCGGGGAGAAGTGCTGAAACGCCCGGTCCGGCCCTGCCGATCGCCTCCCGCCTTGAACCGAAAGAGCCAGATGAGCCGAATCGTGTATACCGTTGCCATGACGAGCAGGGCCACTTCCTGCAACCGGTGCTCTGCGAAGTGAAGAAATTGACTCTCGTGCATGTCGACTCCTTTGTTTCAGATTTTGTCCATCCGGCCTTCGAAGGGAGGGAATTCCCTGGAGTCCATCAGGCAGATCACAACCTCTTTGACCGAGCTCCGGCCGTTGTTCAGGTGCGCCCGGATCGTCTCGAGCATTACCTTTGCACTCAGGTCCAGGGGGATTCCGTAAAAGCCCGTTCCCATCGGAGGGAAGGCGAGAGTATCCAGCCCCTTGTCTTCCGCACATTTCAGTGCGGAGAGCATCGTCTTTCGGAGCTTGTCCTCTTCGTCCTCCTCCTGGAACCTGGGGCCCACGGCGTGGATGATGTGCTTGGCCTTCATTTCCCCTGCGGCGGTCATCACCGCATCCCCCGCATCGACCGGCGCGAGGCCGTTCAACTCCTCCTGGATGCTCGGGCCGCCCCGGATCGCAATCGACGTCCCCCAGCCAGAGCCGAGCACAAGGTCTGCATTGGCGTAGTAGACGAATGCATCCACCTCCACATCGGTGACGTCCTCTCTCACAATCCGCAATACCCTGTCGTTGATCTTCTTCTCTTTCATTGCCTCCCCCTGATTGGGCTATAGTCTTTGTACTGCTTCAGGGCCTGCGAAATCTTCTTCATGCCCTGTTTCTCGCAAAGATCCTTCAAAGAGTACTCGGAGAGCACATCAACGATCCTGTGGTTCAGGAGCAGCCAGAGGGACCTGCAATCGCACAGGTCAGCCATCAGGCACTCCTCCGGGCGCTGGACGCATTCGACGACATTGATCGGTCCGATGATGGCCTCGACGATTTCGAGAATCGTGATCTTTTCGGGCGATCTGCCGAGCCGATATCCGCCGCTCCTCCCGCTGAAGCTTCGGATCAGCTGCGCGTTCCTGAGCGAGACCACCAGCTGCTCGAGGTATCCTTTCGACAGATTGTTCCGCGTCGCGATCTCACGAAGATGAACAGGCTTGTCCTCCTCAGCATGTCGACAGATGTCCAGCATCAGTCGGAGCGCGTATTGAGGACGGGTGGATATTCTCATCAGTGCGGTTACGGGGAAATAGGTTGAAAAGCAGTGTCCACGTTTCAAAGCTTCGGCAGCCGGGTGTCTCCGTGGTAGGCCGACTATTCCTACTTTTTCTGTAGGAAATAATCTCATAGTATATCGGTAGGGATTATATGTCAAGGAAAAATTTGGGGCATTTTACAAAAAAGCAGGGATCAGTCGGCAGGGGTCAGGGGCCAGGCCCCGCGCCCCCCTTGAGCCCCAATGCGGACATTGCGAGGAGCCGGAGGCGACGCGGCAACCTCCCAGCACCGAACCCTATGTGTGTCAGTGCGCATGCAAGGATGCTGGGGGCCTGCCACGCTTCGCTCGCAGTCTTCGACTTCGGCTCGCAATATTCGATTCGTGCGGATATTGCGAGGGGGTCGGGGGTCAGGCCGATGAAGGCGAAAGGGTAAACGGAAAAGGTCAAAGGTCAAGGCCCGGTCCAGGGCTCAGCCCGCCCTGGCATGCGAAAATGGCCCATGGGAGAGAAACGGCACAAGTAGATCGCGACGTGACAGGAACGTCCCTAGTGAAGTGACTTGGAAATATCGCTATGTTTCCCTTGCAGAGCTCGAGTTGTTCGGTGCTGTCCGGGGTTCCGTCGGAGATTTG
>JAUWSZ010000511.1 GCA_030609865.1 bacterium
ACTGGCGTCCCTCCATGTGACATCGTGAACAGAAGCAGCGAAGGGGACAGACATGGGCGAGCATCCGTTGAAGAAGTTGATGTTTCCTCGGTCCGTGGCGTTCATGGGCGCGTCGAACAACATCATGAGAATGGGGAGTTTTCTCTTCGTCAACCTGATCGGAGGGAAATTCGAGGGGCCGATCTATCCGGTTCACCCGAAAGAGGAGACCGTGCTGGGGCTGAAGACATACAAGAGGCTCCTGGATCTTCCCGAGGTTCCCGACCTTCTGGTGCTGGTCATACCGACGAGGCTCGTTCCGGACATTCTCGAAGAAGCGGGGACGATGGGGATCGATCGGGCCATCATCGTGACGGCCGGATACGACGAGGTCAGCAGTGAGGCGGGCTACGAGCTGCAACAGAAGATCGATCGGGTCGTGGAGAAATACGGCATCCGGTACGTGGGCCCGAACTGCATCGGGATCTACAACGGGTTCATCCGTCTCAACACGACGCCTTTTCCGAATCGAATGGAAGCCGGCAAGATCGGCATGATCTCCCAGAGCGGTACGTACCTGAGCCACCTGTACCCCTACCTCGAGCGTCTCGACTTCAACTTCGGGGAAGGGATCAGCCTGGGCAATGCCGCCTCCATTGATCTCGTGGACACCCTCGAGTACTTTGAGGAGCGTCCCGAGATAGAAGTCATCGCCATGTACATCGAGGGGATAAGGCGCCCGAGAGAGTTCCTGAAGACCGCCCGAAGGGTTTCGAAGAAGAAGCCGATCGTTGCCCTGTACGTGGGTGGGTCCGAGGGCGGCGGGCGAGCCGTTGCATCGCACACAGCGGCCCTGGCAGGGGAAGACGCCGTCTATGATGCGGCCTTTCGACAGGCCGGTGTCATCCGTGCCTGGTCGATCGAGCAGTTGCTGGATTTCTCCTGGGCCTTTGCCACCCAGCCGCTGCCGGCGGGGGATCGGATGGCGGTCTTGACGAGTTCCGGGGGGCCGGGGGTCTCGATGGCCGACTGCGTGACCCGCTACGGGCTCACGCTGCCCACCTTCTCACGGGAGACGGAAGCGGCTGTCAACGAGCACTTGCCCCATACGGGAACCAGTGCGAATCCGGTCGATGTTACCTACACGAAAGATCCAGATGCGTTCTTGCATCACATCCCAAAGGCCCTGCTCGAAGACGACGAAATCGACGGGTTGTTTCTTTACGGGTTCTTCGGTGCCGACTGGCTCCTCATGCTGGACGAGACGGCTGGCGGAGGATACCTCGGCGGAGAACCTGAGGAGATCAGACGGATGGGCGCGGCCAGAACCGAAGCGTTCATCGAGTTCCTTCTGGGCTTCGGAAAGCCGGTGATGGGATCGACTTTCCTCGATAATACGGACGCGATGGTCAGAGACATGCGCAGGGGCGGTATTCCGATGTTCCCGAGCCCGGAACGAGCCGTGAAGGCCATGGAAGCGTTGTACCGGTACAGGACCCTCAGGGACAAACGTCCCTGAGGTTTCGTGCAACATGCGAGCTAGTGCAGCATCTCAAGAGTCGTGTCCGTCGTGCGTGAAGAAACCGCTTGGTGTATGACAGGACGAGGACGACGACGAGGACGAGCTGGACTCAAACCGGGCGAAAGCTGACGGATGGAGAGAAGTGGCCGGAAGCGGCATACCTCGGAGGCAGGCGTGAGGGAAGAACACGCATCAGGCTGGGTGTTCTGGGGATACACCGTGGGGATTTTCCTCGTCTCCGTGCTGATCCTTCCCTGGCTCCTGTGGAAGATCGTCAGCGTGAAGAACCGTCGGACAGCCTTCCTCGAGCGCATGGGGCTCAGGGGGTGGCAACCGAGAGGGGAGGAAAGGCCCTTCTGGATCCACACGGTCTCCGTGGGCGAGGTCCTCGCGACGGTGCCCTTTGTTCGCAAACTGAAGAGGCTGTACCCCGGCCTTCCGATCGTCATTTCTTCGATTACGCCCGCAGGCCGGGCCACGGCGGAGAAAGAGTTCAGGGACGGGGAACGGATCATCTGCTTTCCCTTTGATTATCCGATTCCGGTGTGGCTGGCGCTCCGAAATGTGCAACCCCGGTCCTTCCTGCATACAGAAACAGAGATCTGGCCCTATTTCCTCTTGATGCTCGGAAGGAAGGGGATTCCAACGGCCATCGTCAACGGCCGCATGTCCGCAGGATCCTGCAGGCGCTACGGTTGGTTTCGCTTCTTTTTGCGGGAAGTGCTCCTGAGTGTGCACGTCTTTGCGATGCAAAGCAGGACCGATTGCCATCGGATCATCCGGATTGGAGCAGATCCCAGGCGGGTGTACCTGACGGGGAACATGAAGTTCGACGTTCCCGTTCCGGATGACGCGGAAGAGAAGAGAAGGACCCATCGAGAGGAGATGGGTTTTGGAGAAGATTGCGTCGTCTTCGTGGCGGGAAGCACGCACGACGGGGAGGAACGGATACTGCTCGACGTCTATGCAGAGCTGAAGAAGGAGGCGCCCCAACTGAAGATGCTCCTGGCGCCGCGCCACCCGGAGCGGTGTGCCGAGTTGGAACGGATGTGCGCGAAGGAGGGAGTCTCGACCGAGCGCAGGACACAAAGGAGAGGCAAGGCGGGCATCGACGGGGTCGAGGTCGACGTCCTGCTTCTGGATACGATGGGCGAGCTTGCCGGCGCCTATGCAGCGGCGGACCTCGTTTTCGTGGGGGGCACTTTCGTTCCAATCGGTGGACACAATCCGCTGGAGCCGATCCTGCACAAGAAACCGGTGCTTTTCGGCCCGTATACGGAGAAGATTACCGACATAGCGGGCGCGCTTCTCGACGTGGGGGGAGGCATCCGGGTGGGGGACAGGGAAGGGCTTCTCGAGGAGGCCAGGAGATTGATCGAGGATCCGGCGCACAGGGAAGCCGTGGGGCGGGCCGCCTACGGAATCCTGGCTGAGCATCGGGGTGCCACGGAGAGGAATCTTGCCATCTTGCGGCCCTTCCTTTACCCTGACGGGGTTGACCAAAACCGGAGGATGGCTTAAACATATGAGCATGCGCAAGCGAATCGTGAAAGTCGGCGAGATTGAGTGTGGAGCGGATCAGCTCTTCCTGATTGCCGGCCCGTGTGTGGTCGAAGGGGAAAGCACCATGCTCAGGGCCGCGGAATGCCTCAAGCGCTTGTCTGAAAAGCTCGAGATCCCGGTTATTTACAAGTCCTCATTCGAAAAAGACAACCGGAGTGCGGTGCAGAACTACCGTGGGCCGGGATTGGAGGATGGGCTCAAGGTCCTGGCGAGAGTCAAGGAAGAATTCGGGTTCCCGTTGATTTCGGACGTTCACTACCCGCAACAGGTCAAACCGGCGGCCGAGGTCCTGGATGTCTTACAGATACCGGCCTACCTGTGCATGCAAACCCATCTGGTCGAGGAGGCAGCCAGGACGGGCAAGGTCTTGAACCTGAAGCATGGGCAGTTCCTGGCACCGGAAAACATGATGAAGCCGATCCAGAA